>CAIKNO010000742.1 GCA_903828805.1 uncultured Sandaracinus sp.
ACGATGCGCGCCGGCCCCCCATGCAACGCGGCCGTGCACCGTCACTGCGCGGCGCTCGGGCTCGGCACCGGCTACGGGCCGGTCGACGTGTCGGGCAGCACGGTCACGGTGGCGTGCGTGCCCGACGCGGAGCGCATCGACACCACGTTCACGGCGATGGCCGCGCGCCACGCGGGATGCACCTCGGGCAGCCCGTACAGCGGCCCGTGCAACGCCGCCATCCACCGCGAGTGCGTGGCCCGCGGGGCCGCGTCCGGCTTCGGCCCGCTCGAACACTCCGGCGACTTTCTGCAGATCGCGTGCGTGAGGCCATGATGACCAAGAGCTCCGGCAAGGGCGCCCTCGGGCGCCGGACCTTCCTCCGCGGCACCCTCGTCTCGGGCGCGGCCGTGGCCGTCGGGCTTCCGCTCCTCGACGCGATGCTCGACCGACACGGCACGGCGCTCGCCGATGGCGGCGCGCTGCCGAACCGCTTCGGCGTGTGGTTCTGGGGCAACGGCGTGCGGCCCGAACGGTGGACCCCCGGCGGCACGGTCGACTGGACGCCCAGCGAGGAGCTCGCCCCGCTCGCTCCCCTGAAGCCGTGGGTGAGCGTGGTGACGGGATGCGAGATCAAGACCGCGACCCACCCGCATCACTCCGGCATGGCCGGCATCCTCACGGGCGCGCACTTCGAGCAGGTCGGCACGACCCGCGACACGATCGTGTCGACCCTCGCCTATCCGTCGGTCGATCAGATCGCGGCCGCGCACCATGCGGGGAGCACCCCGTTCCGCTCGCTCGAGTTCGGGATCACCCGGTTCCGAGGGACCGACGAGGGCACGAGCTTCCAGCACCTCTCGCACAACGGACCGAACAACCCGAACCCCAGCGAGTACTCGCCCGCCCGGATGTTCGCGCGCCTCTTCGGCGCCCCGGTGGACGCGCAGGTGGACCTCGCCCGACAGAGCGTGCTGGACGCCGTCGGTCAACAGATCCGCGCGCTCTCGCCGCGCGTGTCGCGCGCCGATCGCGTGCGGCTCGACCAGCACTTCGAGAGCGTGCGGGCCCTCGAGCTGCGCCTGGCCGCGGGCGCCGCGAGCTGCACCGTGCCGGGCGACCCGGGGGACTTTCCGGACGTCGGCGGGCGCGAGGCTCTCGAGGAGCAGAACCGCGCGATGAGCGACCTCTGCGCGGTCGCGCTCGGCTGCGACCTCACGCGGGCGTTCTCGATGTTCTTCAGCACCGCCGGGTCAGGCGTCGTCATGTGGCCGGTCGGCGCGTCGAACGGCCTGCACCAGCTCAACCACGACGAGGTCGCGCCCTACCCCCTCGTGCACGCCGCGACGGTGTTCACGATGCAGCAGCTCGCGTACTTCCTCGGGCGCCTGCGGGACACACCCGACGCGGCCGGGGGGAGCGTCCTCGACGCCTGCTCGATCCTCTGCACGAGCGAGCTCGGAGAGGGGCACACCCACAGCAACCGCGAATACCCCATCCTCATCGCGGGCAAGGGCCGGGGGCTGCTGCGAGGGAACGTGCACCACCGGGTCGACCGGGTGAACGCGAGCGTCGCGGTGCTGACCGCGCTCCGGGGCGCCGGTCTTCCGCACACCAGCTTCGGCCGCGACGAGGACTACGTGTACAACGGTCGGGTCCTCCCGAGCCCGGGACTCGCCACGACGACGTTCGACGCCCTGCTCGCCTGAACGGACGAGCGACGGGGCGGGTGATTGACACCGCACCCGGCCCGCCTAGACTCGCGCGGCCCTCCGGAAGAGAGACGACACCATGGCGTATCAGGATTTCCTTCTCGACAAGCGGATCGTGCAGCGGCATCTCGACAAGGGCATCGTCGATGCCAAGCAGATGGAGAAGTCCATCGCCGCGCTGCCCGACCGTGCCGCGAACATCGCCCCCGTCGACGAGGTCGTGTCGGACGACGACGACGACGACGACGACGCCGAGGACTGACCCCCTTCCTTCATTCGACACGAGGAGCCGACGATGGCGGACGACGACGACCACTTCGAGGCCGAGAGCCTCCCCGGAGGGGACGACGCTCCGCCCATCGACTTCACGACGTTCATCCTCTCGATGAGCACGTCGGGGATGATCCAGCTCGGCGAGATCGCCGATCCCGACGGGCGCACGACCCTCGACTTCGACGGCGCGCGCCACACGATCGAGATCTTGCAGCTCCTCGATCGGAAGACCGAAGGCCGGCTGACCGGCGAGGAAGACCGGATGCTCGCGCACGTCATCGAGGACCTGCGCGCCCGCTACCTCGCTCGCTGGCAGCGCGAGCAGACGCAGGTCTGAGAACGCGGTCCTCCGGGTTGCCGCGGTCCTCCGGGTTGCCGCGGTCCCCCGGGGCGCGCGGAGCCTCGGGGGAGCGCGGTCACGCCCGCGCGTCTGCATCCGGGCGCCCGCTGACGCGGACGTCAGAACCCGAGGTACAGGTAGCCGAAGAGCCCGAGCGTGAAGCTGACGCCGTTGGCCAGCAGCGCCCATCGGAGCGGCGTGCGCACCGCGAACGCGGCGAGGAAGAGCGCCTCCGCCAGCACCGCGAAGGCCTCGGCGACCGCCACGGTCGACCACCAGCCTCGCATCCCGAGCCATCGCTCGCAGAGGCCCGGCACCACGAACCAGACGAGCGGATGGGTGATGCCGCTGCACGCGAACGCGATGGCGAGGCGCTCCGCGAGCGGTCGACGGCGTCCGTGGGCGTGGGCGTAGATGCCCATCTCCACGAGCTGCGTGAACGCGAACGCGAGGGCCCACGGCGCGATCACCGCGCTGGACATGCGCGCCCCCACCGGCCCTCGCACACGAGCCACGCGACCACGGCGAGCTCCAGGTACCCGTGGGCGAACACCGCACGGAGGTATCCTTCGCGGGCCTGCGCGACGTCCGCGAACGCGACGAGGGCGACGCCGAGCGAGAGCAGGAACGTCACGACCACGACGGGATCGCCGCAGTCCGACCGCCACGCCGCGAAGCTGGCCGCGAAGGTCCTCGGGGTCTCCTGGGCGCGGTCTTCCTCGGGCAGCAAGCGCAGCCACACCCCGTAGTGGACCGACTGTGTGAAGGCGAACAGCAGCACCAGGCGCGGGCCCCACGCGCCCGGAAACCCCGGCGCGAGCGCCGCGAGGTGCGTGCCCAGCCCATCGCCACCGACGAGCGCGCCGAGTCCGCCGAAGGCCGCCACCACGGGGTCGAGCGCGCCCGAGAGCAGCGCGCACGAGCCGAGGACGAACGCCCCCAGCGGGAGCCCGTGCCACCCGTGGACGCGGGCGCGCCAGGACCACCACACGAGCACCGCCACGAGGTTGTGGGCGTGCGCCATGGCGAGGGCCGCAGCGGGCGGGTTCGACGCCCCGAGGGCCGCGAGCGCGAGCGCCCCGACCGCGAACGCCGCCCGCCGCGCGCGGGACCCGGAGGCCGCGAGCGCGGCGCCCGCGACCGCGAGCATGCCCCATCCACCGTCCGCGAAGACCGTCGCGAGCACGAGCCCGGGCACGACCAGGAGCCAGAACCGAGCGACGCGATGCAGCCCCGGTCGCATGACCAGGAAGCGCACGTCCGAGGCCGCGTGGGGCACGCCGAGGAGAATCGGACCGAGGGCGAGCAGGGCGATCGGCGCCACGACCGTGAGCGCGAGCGAGGCGAGGATCGACGCGGTGCCGAACAGGGCCACCCGCAGTTCGCGCGAGCGCATCAGGGGCCGTGCGAGAGGTCCGAGCGCCCTCAGCCACCAGAGTCGCACCCGGTCGAGCCCCGCGAGCGGCAGCGTGACGGGGAACGGAAACGGGGGCGAGGCCACGGGCCGAGGGTACGCAGCCCGCCCTGCGATCCACAACCTGGACCTTCGCGACCGGCGGCATGTCGCGGGGTGCACTCCATCGTGAGGTGAGGCGGCACCGCGAACCTCGGAAGGGCCGCGGATGCGTTTGGCGCGGCGGGACGGGGGACGGTACAGTCGCGCCTTCCCTCCCGCCCCGCGAGACCCCGATGAGCCGGCCCTACGACCCCCGCGCGTTCTGGACGTTCTTCAAGCAGGGCTTCTCCAAGTGGGACCAGACGGCGAGCCCGCTGCCGAGCCAGCGATTCCTCGTGCGCGCGATGGTCGATGGGGCCGACGCCGAGCGGGCCAGGACCATCGTCGAGCTCGGTCCCGGCGTCGGCGTCATGACGAAGCCCCTGCTGGCCCGGATGCAGCGCGACGCCAAGCTCTTCACCTTCGAGATCGACGAGCCCATCCACGACGAGCTCGTCCGCACCGTCCGCGATCCGCGCCTCCACGCGATCCTCGGCTCGGCCGAGCACCTCAAGACGCTGCTGGCGGAGCACGGGCACGAGGGCCCGGTGGACGCGGTCGTCTCGTCGCTCGGCATGAGCCTGATCCCCCCCGAGGTGCGCGACCGGATCATGGACGCGGTCGCCGAGGTCCTCGCGCCGGGCGGCGTGTACGTGCAGTTCGGCTACGTCCACACGCGGCACTTCGTCTACAGCACCGCCCGGGGCTTCGGCGGCTTCGACTACCACGGCTTCCTGAAGGCTCGTTTCGACCGCGTCACGCGGCGCGCGGTGCCCCTCAACGTGCCCCCGGCGTACGTCTATCAGGCCCGGGGCCCCAGGGCGCGCTGAAGGTTCGACGCGCGTCCCCGTTGCGCGCGGGGCGCGGGTTCACTACGAATGGCGTCCACTCAGGAGGCACGCGGTGCGGATGGTCCATTGCACGAAGCTCGGGCTCGAGGCGGAAGGTCTCGATCGCCCCCCGTTCCCGAACGAGCTCGGGAAGCGCATCTTCGCCGAGATCTCCAAGGACGGCTGGAAGCAGTGGATCGGCCACTCCACGATGCTCATCAACGAGTACCGCGTGGACCTGTCGTCGCGCTCCGGCACCGAGTTCTTGCTCAAGCAGTGCGAGGAGTTCCTGTTCGGCGGGGGCGGCATGAAGCCCGAGGGATTCGTGGCGCCGACGACGCCCGAGGCGCCCTCCGAGCCCGACGCGTCGTGAGCGGCCCGGTGCGGTCGGCCCTCGCATCGCCCGGGCGGACCGCGCCCGGCCATCGGGCGTGTCCGTGACGCCTCGGGACGACCACCGCGCCCGGGAGCAGTCGTTCGCCGCCGTCGCGGACGCGAACGAGTCCACGGCGAACCGTCTGCAGGCCGTCCGCCTCGCGCTCTTCTCGCTCGGCGTCCTGTCGACCGGGATCGGGCTCAGCCGCGCGCGCTTCGATGCGCTGCTCGGCGGGGGCACAGCCTTCGTGCTCTTCGGGGTGGCGGTGGTCGTCCATGCGCTCGTCCTCGGGCGGCGCGACCGGGCGCGGACGCGCGCGCAGGTGCACGCCCGACACGTCGCCCGAATGGCCGGGGTCCTCGCGGGCTGTCCCGATGGGGCCGGCCTGCTCCCCGCGGAGCATCCTTACGCCTCGGACCTCGACCTCGTCGGCCCGGGCTCCTTGTTCCAGCGGATCGCCGTGCACCACACCCGGCACGGCGGAGAGACGCTCGCCCGCTGGCTCGGCGGCCCCGCCGAGCTGGACACCGTCCGCGCCCGACAGGAGGCCGTGCGGGAGCTCGCCGGACAGGTCGAACTCCGGCAAGAGCTCGAGGCCTCGGCCCTCGACACCGGCGCCGAGCCGCTGGACGCGGGCGGCTTCCTCGACCTCGCGAGGCGCCCGCCGATGGTCCACGGGAACGCCGCGATGCGCGTCCTGCGGACAGCGCTGCCGACCGTCACGCTCACGACCTTCGCGCTGTCCGACGGATGGCTGCCCGAGGGGGCCTGGGTGCTGCCGGTGGCGCTCCAGGCGTTCGTCGTGTGGCGCACGGGTGGGGCGGTGGCCGAGCGATACGCGCTGCTGTCGGCGAGGCGTCGGACGGTCGAGTCCTACGCCGCGCTCCTGCGGGTGATCGAGACGGCGCAGTGGACCGCGCCGCACCTCCGGGCCTTGCAGGCCGAGCTTCGGATCGAGGGTCGCGGCGCCTCCGCCGAGCTCGCGCGGCTCGGACGCTGGGCGTCGCTCTTCGATCTGAGGATGCAGGGCATCGTCCACGTCTTCGTCGACCTGTTCACGCTCTGGGATCTGCACTGCCTCGCGGGCGTCGAGCGGTGGATGGAGGAGACGGGCACGCACTGCGAGGCGTGGTTCCGCGCCGTCGGCGAGGTCGAGGCCCTGGCCTCGCTCGCGACCCTGCTCCATCAGGACGACGGCGTCGTGATGCCCGAGGTCACCGCCCCCGGGACCTCTCTCGTCGCGGAAGGCCTCGCGCATCCGCTGATCCCGCAGGCCGACCGCGTCCGGAACGACGTGCGCCTCGCCGGGAGCGGGACCGCGCTCGTCGTGACGGGCTCGAACATGGCCGGCAAGAGCACGTTGCTCCGCGCCGTCGGGCTCGACGTGGCGCTCGCGCTGGCCGGTGGCCCGGTGTGCGCGACGCGCTTCTCCACGCCGGTGCTGCGCTTGCGCGCGAGCATGCGGGTGGCGGACTCGATCCAGTCGAAGGCGAGCTATTTCCAGGCCGAGCTCCGACGCCTGCGCACCGTGATCGAGGCGGCCGAGCAGGGACCGCCGATCTTGTTCCTGCTCGACGAATTGCTGCGTGGGACGAACGCGCGGGCGCGGCACAAGGGGGCCATGGCCGTGGTGCGGCACCTGCTCCGCCGGGGCGCGCTCGGCCTGGTCGCCACGCACGACATCGCCCTGTCCGAGCTGGAGTCCGAGCTCCCCGGCAAGGTCGGCAACGCGCACTTCACCGACGTCGTCGAGCACGGTGAGATGGTGTTCGACTACCGGCTTCGCCCCGGCGTGGTCCGTACCAGCAACGCGCTTCGCCTCCTGCAACAGGCGGGGATCGACGTGGACGCGGACGACGCCCTCGATCTCGCCGCGCCGGGTCCGACCACGCCCTGAGCCGCGGCGGCGGAGTCGCCCTGAGCCGCGGCGGCGCTCGCCCCGGAGGACCGCGCCGCGGGGTCGCAATGCACACGACGCGCGCTCCGGTTCTTCGGTATCCTCGGACCTTCGATGGGAGGACCTCGCGAGCACATCGACGGACTCACGCGCCTGCACAAGCTCGCCACCCTCGAGGAGCAACGCGCCGCGTTCCGTCACGCGTTCGCGTCGCTCGCGGCGGTCGCCGCAGAGAACGCTCCGGTGCCGCTCGAGGGCCTCGACCCGGTCGCGCTGAGGGACGCGACCCGGGTCGCGCTGCGCGCCGGGTTCTTCGACGATCTCGGCTGGCTCGCCCCGGCCTCCGCGCACGCCGCCACGTACGAGCTGGCCGCCGTGTTGCCCGCGGGGGACGAGAAGCGCGAGCTCGGGCGCCGGACGCTGCGGGCGCTGCACGACGGCAACGCCGCCGTGTTCACGATGCTCGCGACCCAGCTCGCGACCGGCTCGCGGCGTGGGCTCTCCGGTCCCGCCATCCGCGCGAGGGTCGCGCTCGCCCTCGACCTGCCGATCGGTCGCGGCGTGCGCGCGGATGCGCTCGCGCTCGCGCTCATCGCCCGGAAGGACCTCGCCGAGGACTGGCTTGTCGCGCCCTCGACCGGGTCGCTTCCCTCGCGTCGCCTCGCGGCCCGGCTGCTCGAGCGGGCGGCCCGCGAGGCCGCGCGGCGCGCCTCGGCGGGCGATTCGTCCGTCCTCCGCGTGTTCGAGCGGGACTCGGTCGTGGCGGCGTCGGCGCGCTTGCTCGCCGACCGGGAGCCCCTCGTGTGGCGTCACGTCGCCAGCGCGCGCGGGCTGCTCGCCGAGGCGATCCCGCGGCTCGAGGCCGAGATCGACGAGTCCTTGCACGAGTCGCTGACGCCCACGGAGTGGCGGCGCGGCGCCGCGTCGCTCGCCACGACGATCGCGCTCGATCCCGCGCTCGGAACGTCGAAGTGCGAGGCGCTGCTCTCGGGACCGCTGATGGCCCGCGACGCGGGCATCGCGGCCGCCATGGTCCTCGGGCTCGCGCGGGCTGCGGAGGTGGAGCCCGACGCCGTCGAGGCCTTGCTGCAGACCCTCGTTCGCGACGGCGGTCTCGACGCGATCGAGGCGCTCCACGAGATCCGCGCCGAGCGCGTGGGCAGCGAGCTCGGCGAGTGGGCCGCGCGGCTGGCGCTCATCCGACTTCGGGACGACGGGCTCGGGCGTCCCGACGGAGACGACGGCCACTTCGCCCTGCTGCGGGCGATCGATGCCGATCTTCGCAGCCGCGAGGAGCGCCCCTTCGAGGTGACGCTGCGGGAACGGCTCGAGGACGCGAAGGCGGCCTTCATCGACCAGGACGCGAGGAGCGCCTACGCCGCAGCGCAGGACGTGCTCGCCGCCGTGCTCGACACGCTCGCGCGCCTCGAGGCGGGCCGCGACGACACGCAGGAGGCCCGCTGCGAGTCGTTCACGCTGCTGCGTCAGCTCGACGCCACCGTGCTCGAGAGCTCGGCCCTCGCCGACCTGCTCCAGCTCGGCGCCGGCCGCGGGGAGGCGGGGGGCGCGGCCGGAGCCCGCTCCCTCGACGCGTGCTTCGCGCGGCTGACGACCTTCGTCCTCGACCGGGAGCGCGATCCGGTCCGAGACCCCGCGGCCATCGTCCACCCGACGTTGCGTCAGCGGCGACTTCGCACGCTGCTGCACCTCGTGGACGTCGATGGTTCGCATCTCGACGAGCGCACCCCGGAGCTCCGGGAGCGGAGGATCCGCACCGCGAATTTTCTGCTCGGCCGCACACGCGACGATGCGCCGTCTCCGTTGCGGCGGGTCGTCGCCGCCGGCGCGGCCCGCGCGTGCGATGCGCTCTTGCGCGAGGAGGTCGGCGAGCTCTCGGACGTGCTGCTCGCGGCCGCGTGGAACGCGCGGACCGAGCACGATCTGGTGACGCTCGCCGAGGCCTCGATGGTGCCCGAGGCCGCGGCCGTGTTCCGCGCCTACGCCTCCGTCATCGAGCGCACGCAGCGAACCGCGCGGGTGACGGACACGCGCGCCATCGCGGGCCTCGAGGCCCTCAAGGAGCTGGCGCGTCAGATGCCGGGCGCCTCGTCCCCGCGCGTCGAGGCGCTCCGCCGCGCGTTGCGTGATTCCATCGACGCGCTCGACGCGTTGGCCGAGGCCGCGTCGATGTCGGAGGTGACCGGAAGCGAGGACGCCGGAAGTCCCTCCGGTTCCCTGCTCGCCTCGCTGGGCGCGGCCACCGAGCAGCTCGCGCGCCTGGTCGCAGGGGCGATGCGTCGCCTGGGACAGCCCCTTCCCGACGAGCAGCCGGCCGTGGTGGGCGGATTCCGGTTCCTCGAGCTGGTGATGCTCCGGGCGATCCGGAAAGGCCAGGAGGGGGCCGGTGTCGTTCCGTCTTCGTCGAGGCCTTCCAGCGAGATGGAGCGAGAGCTCGCGGACGCCATGCAGACCGCCATCGAGGCGTTGAGAGAGGACCTGCCGGTGCACCTCGCCGAGGTCGCCGCGGGCGTGCTGGTGCGCGTGATCTCGCTGCCGCGGACCGGGCAGAGGAGATCGAGGCCGCCGCGGATCTCGCTGCGCGGCCGCGAGGCCGCGCTGCCGCCATGGATGCCTCCCGGCCGCACGCTCGGGGGGTTCTACGTGCTGCGGGCGCTCGGCTCCGGCGCAGTGGGCTCGGTCTTCGTCGCACGGCGCGCCGAGGAGCGCGGCAACGACCGCGCACCCCGCTTCGCGCTGAAGGTCCCCGAGTACGGCGGCAGCGTCGCGCGCACCCTGTCCGAGGCCCAGTTCCTCCAGATGTTCCGCGAAGAGGCCGGTGCGCTGCTCGCGGTGCCGCCCCACGAGAACCTGGCCCGGCTCGTCACGTTCGACGTGGGGGCGCGGCCGAAGCCCATCCTCGTCATGGAGCTGGTGGAGGGCGCGACCCTCGAGCGTCGGATCGAGACCGGCAGCCTCGATCTCGAGCGCGGTCTGCATCTGCTCGACGGGATCGCCGCGGGCCTCGGCACGCTTCACGCCGCGGGCCTCGGCCACCTCGACCTCAAGCCCTCGAACGTGATCCTGCGCGATCCCGACGGCCCGGGCCCGGGCCTCGAGACCGCCGTGCTGGTGGACTTCGGCCTCGCGGGGCGCACGGTTCGGCCCGGCTGCGCGACGGCCAGCTACGGTGCACCGGAGGTGTGGGGGCTCGTCCCCGCGGGCCACGTGCCCCAGCCGGCGCCCGCGGACGTCTACGCCTTCGCGTGCGTCGCGTTCGAGTCCCTGACCGGCAAGACCCTCTTCGACGGGCCGAGCGATCTCGCGGTCGTGGGCGCGCACCTGCAGCACGACGGCGAGCTGCCCGCCCTCGCCTCGCTCGCCCACCACGACCGTCGCCTCACGCCGCTGGTGCAGGCGCTCGCCGACGGCCTCCGACAGGATCCCCGCAGGCGCCCTCCGATCGCCGTCCTGCGCCAGGCCCTCGCCTCCGCCGCGCCGGTGCTCCGCGGACACCGATGGCCCTTGCCCGCGGTGGTCGGATGAGCGGGCTTCCGCCGGGCCTCCTGCTCCGGCGTGGGCTTCACCTCGCGCGGTGGCTCGGGCCCTGGGCCGAGGCGACCGCGAGCCCTCCCGGCGTGGCGCGGCGAGCCGTCACGGTGAACGGGGATCGCCCGTTCCAGGCGTGGGTGTGGCGCCGCGCCGACCGCCCTCCGGACGGCGCGCTCCTGCTCTTGCCGGGGCTCCATTTCCTCGGCCCCTCCGATCCGCGCTTCGAGCGCCTGGCGCGGATCATCGCGGGCGCGGGCCTGCTCGTGCTCGCCCCGTTCCTGCCCGACTTCGAGCGGCTCGAGGTCGCCCCGACGCTCTTCCGCGATGCCGAGGCGTCGCTCGACGCCCTGCTCGCCCAGCCGGAGATGCCGGACGTCCGGCCCGGGGTGTTCAGCATCTCGTTCGGCTCGCTGCCGGCGCTCCAGCTCGCCGCCGCGCGGGGCCGCGAGCTCGGCTCGTTGCTGGTCTTCGGCGGCTTCCACGACCTCCGGCGCACGCTGCGCTTCGCGCTCGGAGGCGACGCCGCCCGCCCTCACGATCCCCTCAACGCCCCCGTGGTGTTCCTGAACCTGCTGCCGCACCTCGAGGTCGCCCCCGCGCTGCGCGACCCGCTCGCCGCCGCCTGGCGAGAGCAGTGCAGGCGAACGTGGGGCCGTCCCGAGTTGCGCCACGGCGACGCGCACGTCGAGGTCGCGCGCGCGCTCTCCGCGTCGCTGCCGGAGGCGGCGCGCGAACTCTTCCTCATCGGTGCCCGCGCCGCGCCCGGCACCGAGGCCCTCGCCCTCGACGCGCTCGCGCGTGCCGGGAGCGCGTTCGACTGGGTCGGCCTCGACGCCGCGCTGCCGCGCATCGCCTGCGACGTGCACCTCGTGCACGGGCGGGCCGACGACGTCATCCCCCACGAGGAGAGCGCGTCGCTGTACGAGGCCCTGCACCCCCACGTCCGCACCGCGCTGCACCTGACGGGACTCTACGGGCACACCGCCCACGCGGGCCAAGGCGCCCTGCTCCGCGCGCCGCAGGCGTGGACCCAGGAGGCCCTCTCGATGGCCGCCATCCTCGGCGCGCTGGCCCGGGCGTCGCGTTGAGTCGTGGCCGCGCGACCCGCCTCAGGCCGGCGGGTCCGGCTGGAACTCCAGGCTCGCCGAGTCGATGCAGTAGCGCAGCCCGGTCGGCGGAGGGCCATCGTCGAACACGTGTCCCAGGTGCCCGTCGCAGCGCGCGCAGTGCACCTCGGTCCGCACCATCCCGTACGAGACGTCGCGGGTCTCGCCGACACGGCCAGCTTCGATCACGGAGTGGAACGAGGGCCACCCCGTGCCCGACTCGAACTTGGCGCGCGCGTGGAAGAGCGGCGCGCCGCATCCGGCGCAGAAGTACGTCCCGCTGCGGTGCTCGTTCCAGTAGGCCCCCGAGAACGCGGGCTCGGTGCCGTGCTCGCGCAGGATCTCGAACTGGGCGCGGGTCAAGCGCGCGCGCCACTCCTCTGGGCTCAACGAGAGCCGCGCCCCGACCGGCGGAGGGGTCGCGCTCACCCGGGACACGGGACGCGAAGGACCCGGCCACGGTCCCGACGCGGGGACCTGCGCGGTCGAGGACGTCGCCCCCGAGCACGCGATCCCCATCGGAGCGGCGAGCAGGCACTCGAGCATCGTGCGGCGTCTCATAGGCACCTCTTCGGCTGGGGTCGATTCTCGGCTACGTCACGTCCCACGGAGATCCGTCATGGCCCATCTTCCCGCCCCGTTCCACGAGCCCGTCGAATCGTACGCCCCCGGCACGCCCGCGCGGCAGCGCCTGCAAGAGGCCCTCGACGCCCTCGGCCGGGAGGTCGCCGAGGTTCCGGTCCTCGCGGGACGCGAGCAGATCCGCACCGGCCGCCTCCTCGAGGCGGTCATGCCCCACCGTCGGCACCATCGCGTCGCGCTCGGACACGAGGCCGGTCCCGCGGAGACGCAGAAGGCGATCGATGCCGCGCTCGCGGCCGCCCCCTCGTGGGCGCGCCTGCCGCTCGCGGCGCGGGCCGCCATCTTCCTGCGCGCGGCGGATCTGCTCTCCGGGCCGTGGCGCGCGCGCATCGCCGCCGCGTGCATGCTCGGGCAGAGCAAGACCTGCCACCAGGCCGAGATCGACGCCATCGCAGAGCTCGCGGACTTCCTGCGCTGGAACGCCCACTTCGCGGCCCAGCTCGAGCAGCACCAGCCGGTGTCGCCGCCCGGCCAGTGGAACCGGCTCTCGATGCGGCCTCTCGAGGGCTTCGTCTACGCGGTCACGCCCTTCAACTTTCTCGCGATCGCGGCGAACCTCCCCGCCGCGCCGCTGCTCTGCGGCAACGTCGTCGTGTGGAAGCCCGCGACCGCCACGCTGCTCGGGGTCCACCACATCCTCGCCCTGTTCCGTGAAGCGGGGCTGCCCGACGGAGTGCTGACGGTCGTGCCGGGTCACGGCCCCGAGCAGAGCGCGGTCGTGCTGCAGAGCCCGCACCTCGCCGGCATCCACTTCACCGGCTCGACGGGCACGTTTCGCCATCTCTGGAAGGGCGTCGCCGAGCGGCTCGAGACGTACCGCACGTTCCCGCGCCTCGTCGGCGAGACCGGCGGCAAGGACTTCATCGTCGCGCACGCGAGCGCCGACCCCGCGGCCCTCGCCACCGCGATCTCCCGCGGCGCCTTCGAGTACCAGGGCCAGAAGTGCAGCGCGGCCTCCCGCGTCTACGTCCCCCGCTCGATGTGGTCGGAGGTCCGGGACCGCGTCGCGGCCGACGCCGCCGCGATGAAGGTCGGGGACGTCGCGGACTTCTCCAACTTCATGGGCGCGGTCATCGACGAGCGCGCCTTCGCCCGGATCCGGAGCTACCAGAAGCTCGCCAAGGAGAGCGCGCGGGTGCTCGCGGGCGGCGGCGGCAGCGACGAGGTGGGCTACTTCGTCGAGCCGACCCTCGTCGAGGTCGAGGATCCGATGCACCGGCTGATGCAGGAGGAGATCTTCGGTCCGCTCGTGTCGTGTTTCGTCTACGACGACGCGCGGTGGACCGAGACGCTGAGCCTCGTGGACCGCACGTCGCCGTATGCCCTGACCGGGGCGGTGTTCGCGCGCGACGCGCAGGCCCTCGTCGAGGCCGACCAGGCGCTCCAGCAGGCGGCCGGAAACTACTACGTGAACGACAAGCCGACCGGCGCCGTCGTCGGACAGCAGCCCTTCGGCGGCGCCCGCGCGAGCGGCACCAACGACAAGGCCGGCTCGATGTACCACCTGCTCCGCTGGCTCAGCCCGCGCACCACGAAGGAGACCTTCGTGCCGCCCCGCGACTTCCGCTACCCGTTCATGGGCTGAGCGCCGCCGGGCGCTGCGGCCGAGAAGAACGCCGCGAGGTCCCGCTTCAGTTGCACGCGCGAGACGGGGTGCAGGTACATCATGTGCCCCGCCTCGTACGTGTGCTCCGCGATGTTCGCGCGCACGTGCGATTCGCGCCCGAGGTGGCTCGCCGCATGCTCCGCGGCGAAGAACGGGGTCGCGAGATCGTAGAGCCCGTTCGCGAAGAACACGCGCAGGTGCGGATTGTCGAGCATCGCCGAGCGGAGCGACGACACGACGTTCAGGTAGCCCCCGCTCTTGCCCTTGGGGACCTCCCACTTCCACGCGCTGTTCACCGAGAGGCTGAGCACCTCGTACGTGCGCTCGTCCTGCACGCCGAGCCCACGGCGGAGGTGATCGTTGACCAGCGCCGTGAAGGGCCCGAGCGGCGCGGCGTAGCTCGGGTCACGGGCGATGGCGTGCGTGCCCCCGTCGTCGTCGAAGCCCACG
>CAIKNO010000743.1 GCA_903828805.1 uncultured Sandaracinus sp.
CCGCACTCGTTCGAGCTGCGGGCGCGCGGCGACGGCCCCATCACCGTGTTCGGCGTGTCGGCGGAACGTGAGGTCCCCGGGGTGATCGTCGACACGCTCGGCATCAACGGCGCCCGCGCCGCGAGCCAGCTGCTCTGGGACGAGGCGCTGTGGAGTGAACACCTCCGCCGCCGCACCCCGGACCTCGTGGTGCTGGCCTACGGCACGAACGAGAGCGGCGACGACGATCAGCCGATCGAGCGGTACGAAGCCTCGCTCCGGCAGGTGGTCGACCGCGTCCGACGCAGCGTCCCCGGGGCGTCCTGCATGCTCGTGGGCCCCTCCGACCGCCCGATCCGTCTGCGGGACGGCACGTTCGTGGAGCGTCCGCGGACCGCGCAAGTCGTGGACACGCAGCGCCGCGTGGCGGCCGAGAACGGGTGCGCGTTCTTCGACCTCGTCGCCTTCGGAGGAGGCCCGATGCACATGGTCACGTGGGCAGCGCTCGACCCCGCGTGGGCGCAGCGGGACCACGTGCACTTCACGCTGCGGGGCTACGCGAGGCTCGGGCAGGTGCTTCACGGCGCACTGCTCGACGGCTACGAGGGACCCTTCGGCACGGAGCGCGTCGTCACCGCCCGGATCGCGCCCCCGGGCGTCGCCGGCGCCGGGTTCGTCGACGGCGCCGGGTTCGTCGACGGCGCCGGGTTGGTCGACGGCGCCATGGGCGGCGGTCTCATGCGGGGTGGTGGCTCGGGCGGCGGTGGCTCGGGCGGCGGTGGCTCGGGCGGCGGTGGCGCGCTGTCCGCGGCTTCGCGCTGACGGCCGGCCCACCGGCCATCGGCGCCGCGGCATGTCATAGTCGCGGCCCTTTTCCAGAGGAGTTCCGTTCATGGCCCTGAATCCCGATTCACCCGCCCCGTCGATCGACACCCTCGTCCCCGGCGAAGGCGAGCTCCGCGCCACGTTCAAGACGTCGATGGGCGACATCACCGTCAAGCTCTTCGAGGCCGAAGCGCCCCGCACCGTCGCGAACTTCGTGGCCCTCGCGACCGGCCAGGTCGCGTGGACGGATCCGAAGACGAACGAGAAGGTGTCGCGGCCGCTCTACTCCGGCACCGTGTTCCACCGGGTGATCCCGGAGTTCATGATCCAGGGCGGCGACCCGACCGGCACCGGTCGCGGCGGCCCGGGGTGGCGTTTCGGCGACGAGATTCATCCCCGCCTGCGGCACGACCGCCCGGGCGTGCTGTCGATGGCGAACGCCGGCCCCGGCACCAACGGGTCGCAGTTCTTCCTCTGCGAAGTGCCGACGCCCTGGCTCGACGGCAAGCACGCGGTGTTCGGACACGTCGTCGCCGGGCAGGAGCACATGTCGGCGATCACGCACTCGCCCCGCGACGCGTCGGACCGCCCGCGCACGCCGATCACGCTTCACGAGATCCAGGTCTTCCGCGCCTGATCGCCGGGCGCAGGATCGCGCCCTCCTCGCCGTCGGCAGGAGGGCGCGTCGCGTCGCGCCGGGCCCCGATCAGTTCAGCTCGTACACGAGCGAGGTGCGGACCTCGGCCTGCGCGTCCCAGGGAACGAGCGAGGGCGGCGCCGGAAGCGCACCGAGGCTGCGTGCCGTCTCCAGCGCCGCGTCATCGAGCACCGGATGGCCGGACGCGCCGACCACGCGGACGCTGGTCAGCACCCCGTCCGCCGACACCCGAAGCGCGAGCTCGACCCGGCCGGTTCGCCGCTCTCGACGAGCGGCCAGCGGATATCGGGCCGCGGCGCGGAGCAGGTCCCCGAGCCGTTGCACGTACGCCCGGCGCGCCCGGCGCACGGCCTCGGGGCTCGGCCCTGCCGGCGACGCCTCGGCGGCGCCCGTCGAGGAGACCTCGGTGGCTCCGGCCCCACGTCCCCCCGCGACACCGCCGGCCACGCCGCCGGCCATGCCGTCGGACGCACCGGCGGCCACCGCGAAGGCACCGGCCTCGGCGCTCAGCGAGGGGAGCGCGGCGGCGGGCTCGGCGAACACCTCGTCGAGCGACGGTGGGGCCACCGGGGCCACGGGTTCGGCGACGGGCGCGCTCGCGCGG
>CAIKNO010000744.1 GCA_903828805.1 uncultured Sandaracinus sp.
ACCGTCGCGCGCTCGCCGGCGGCGAGGAGCGCGGCGCCCGCGCCCTCGACGTCGCTCGGGGGGACGACGACCAGCAGGCCGAGGCCCAGATTGAACGCCCTCCGCATCTCGTCCTCGGCCACCTGCCCGACGCGCTGGATGAGGTCGAACACCGGGGGCCGGGTCCACGTGTCCGGGTCGAGTTCGACGCCGAGCGCGTCGGGCAGGACCCGGGGAGCGTTTCCAGGGAGTCCGCCGCCGGTGATGTGGCTGATCGCGCGGACCTCGACCCGGGCCGCGATCATCGCCTGAACGGCGCGCGCGTAGATCCGGGTCGGGCGAAGCAGCGCGTCGATGAGCGGCTCGTCGAGGCCCTCGGGCACCGCGTCGAGAGAGAGCCCGCCGTGCTCGAGCAGCACCTTGCGGACGAGGGAATAGCCGTTGGAGTGCAATCCGCTCGAGGCGACTCCGATCACCGCATCGCCCGGCAGGACGCGCGTGCCGTCGATGAGCTTCGCGCGCTCGACGACGCCGACCGAGAAGCCCGCCAGATCGTACTCGCCGTCGGCGTAGAAACCCGGAAGCTCGGCCGTCTCGCCGCCGAGCAGGGCGCACCCGGCGTCCTCGCATCCCCGGGCGATGCCCTGGATCACGCGCGCGGTGCGCTCGACGTCCAACTTCCCGGTGGCGAAGTAGTCGAGAAAGAAGAGCGGGCGGGCGCCGCAGGTCACGACGTCGTTGACGCACATCGCCACGAGGTCGATGCCGACCGTGTCGTGCCGGTCGGCGAGGAAGGCCAGCTTGAGCTTCGTCCCGACACCATCGGTGCCCGACACGAGCACCGGGTCCACGAGGCCGGACGGCAGGCTGCACAGGCCCGCGAAGCCGCCCACGCCCGACATCACCTCGGGGATGCGCGTGCGCGCCGCGAACGGCTTGATGCGATCGACCAGGGCATCGCCCGCGTCGACGTCGACCCCCGACTGCTTGTAGGTGATGCCCGTCATCGGCCGCGAGGATGGAGGGCGCGGGCGGCGCGGGCAAGCGCCGCGACGCCGAGGTCCGTTGCGCGCCGCAGGAGCGGGCGTCCGTTCAACGGGCGTCGGGAGCCGGGGCCGCGAGCGCGTCGGCGATGCGGGCGGCGAGCGCTGCGCCGGAGGGCGGGGCGAGGGGTCGCGGCTTCCAGCCGAGGTCGAGCCCGTCTCGGCCGTGGCGCGGGATGATGTGGAAGTGCACGTGGAACACGGCCTGGTGGGCCTCGGCGCCGTTGTTCTGCAGGACGTTGTAGGCCGTGGCGCCCGTCGCGGTGAGCACCGCGCGGGCGATGCGCGGCAGCACCCGCCCGAGCGCGGCCCCCTGCTCGTCCGAGAGTTCGTGGAGGTGCGCCTTTCGCTCCTTCGGGATGACGAGCGTGTGGCCCTCCGACAGGGGATGGATGTCGAGGAAGGCCAGCACGTGGTCGTCCTCGTACACCCGGTGACACGGCAGCTCGCCGTCCAGGATGCGGCCGAAGAGCGTGGCGCTCACGGTCGACCTCCGTGGCGCTGCAGGACGCGGCCGACGAAGAAAGGCCCCATCTTCGCGATGTATTCGGAGGTCTGCCGCGTCTTTCGCATCGTCTGCACCACGTGGGAGAGCGGGTGGAGGTCCTTGCCGACGAGGCCGATCACGAACTCGTTGTCCTCCGCGTCGATGCCGTGGCACGCGAGGCGGATGTCGTGGGCGAGGTCCGCCTTTCCGTAGGCCATGCCGATGGAGGCGTGCTCGCGCAGGATGGAGGCCTGGGTCGGACGATCCAGCTTCTCGAACGCGCCGTTCCGGCGCAGCGGGTACCAGACCGTCCAATCCCACCCGTCGTGCTGCACGTGCTCGATCGGTCGGTGGAGCAGCGCGTGCTCGAGGTCCGGTTCGTGGCCGAGCGAGTAGGTCCGCCCCAGCATCGTCCAGCCCGTTCGCTGGACGAGCGAGCGGAGCACGCGGCCCTCGAAGAGAGGGCGCACGTCGTCGACGAAGAAGCGGGGGTCCTCGCTCCAGGTCAGCAGGCCCAGGCCGCTCGGGGCGTTGGCGTCCGCGTACACCACGGCCGCGATCCCCGCGCGCTCGATCGCCTCACCGAGATGGCGCAACACGTCGCCCGGGCCCGGTCGCTCCGGATGAGAGGGCACGTCGAACACGGTGAGCTGCATGAACAGCCTCCGGTCCATCGTCTGCCGCTCGCCGTCACGCTTGCCGCCCCACTCCCGCACGTCGATCTCCGGGAGGCCGGGACCTTCCGGGCGTTCGCCGTGGCGCGGGCCTTCTTCGTTGCTCAAGGGTGGCCTCGTCGGGGCGGGTGAAAAGGAGTGCGGTCGTCGCTGGCCGCGTCAGTAGGGGCTCTCGGACACGAAACCGGCGCCCTGGCGACCGGTCGCCGCGGCGGGACGGGGACGGATCGAGGTGGCAGGCCGCGGTGCCGCCGGCCTCACGGTGGTCGCGACGCGGGGCGCAGGCGCCGGGGTCGGTGCGCGCGGCGAGGCGGTGGCGGCGATCCGCGGGGCAGGGGCTGCGGGAGGCGGTGCGGGCGTGCGGGTCAGCCGCAGGGAAAGACTCTGGTCCCGGCCGAGGGCCACGGTCTCGGTCCTCGACTCGTACCCCGCGGCCGAGGCTTCGACGGTGTGGCTCGAGCCCTCGGGAAATCGGCTGTCGTAGGGCGTCCGCACGGCGCTTCCGTCCACGCGGACCGTCGCGATCCCAGGGGTCACCTGCACGCGCAGCCGGCGCATCACCGGAGGCGGCGGAGGCGGGGGGACGACCGCCACGGGCGCCGGAACAGGCACGGGGGCCGGCTGGACGGCAGGCGCCGGGACCGCGGCAGCGACGGGCAACGGTTCTGGGACGGGGGTGGGCTCCACCGCGGCGACGGGCTCCGCGGCGACGGGCTCCACCGCGGCGACGGGCGACGGCTCCACGACGGCCACCGGGGCGGGCGTGCTCGTTGTGGGAACGGTGGCGGCGGCCGGCGAACGGCCGCCGGGGGCGGCCGGCACCTGGGCGCTCTCGACCCGAGGCGGCTCTTCACCGGACGAGAGCATCGACGCCGCTCCTCCGCCGACGACGAGCAGCGCCGCGGCCGCGGCCACCCAGACCGTCCATCGCGTCCCGCCCGTCCCCGGGATGACGATGGGGCCCGAGTCGCTGATGTCGGCGCTGCGGGATGCGCTCGCAGGCGCCTCGCGCGGCGCGGCGGCCTTCGGAGTCGCCTTCGCGGCGGGCGGTTCGCGCCGGGACGAATCCTTGGCGGTCTTGCCCGTGGACGCCTTGTCCTTCGTCGCGGCGGCAGCCTCCGACGCACGGGCGCTCGACGCCGCGTTCTTTCCGGACTTGGTCGACCCTCGCGCGGCGGCCCCGTCCCCCCCTGGCTTGGCGGCCGACACGACGGCGGCAGCGGCCGCCGTGGGCAGCGGCGCGGACGACCAATTTTCCGGCTCTCGCGCCGAGTCCGAGGCCGGCAGGCTGGCGTCGCTCGCGGGCCGCGCGAGCTCGGGCACCAGGTCCCAGAGCGCGAACACCTTCGAGGCGTGCTGCTCCGCGGCGAGGTCGTCGAACTCGTCTCGCCGGGCGACGCTCCAGGCGGCGCCATCCTCGGTCGAGCCCGTTCCCGCGTCACCGGCCGCTCCGGCCGTGGGGGGAGTCGGGCCTGCGCCTTCGCTGATGCGTGAATCACGGGCCACCCATCTGGGGCTTCAGCGCATGGTCGCTCATAACCGCGAACTCCATGCCAC
>CAIKNO010000745.1 GCA_903828805.1 uncultured Sandaracinus sp.
CCCATCAAGAGCACGACGAGACCCTCGGGCGCGAGCACGCCCCGCATCGCGCGGAGGAACGCGAGCACCTCGTCGTCCCAGCGCGACTGCGCCTCGTCCTCGTCCTCCCAGCGGGCGGCGCGGCGGGAGCCGACCTCGCGCTTGGCCAGTCCCCGGGCGTCGAGCCCGAGCCACGCGAGACGCATCGCGTGCTGCGCGTGGTAGTCGTACGTGCCGCCGTACGGAGGAGACGCGAGGACCAGGTTCGCGCGGCTCGCCGTGCCCAGCAATTGCGGCAATTCGCGTGCGTCGCCGAGGAAGACCTTGGGCGCGATCGCGCCCTCGGGCATGGCCGCCTCGAGCTCCGCCCAGCGCGAGGTCAGCTCCTCGCACTTGCGGCCGAAGAGCTCCGTCACGAGCCCCTTCCGGATGCGCTTGTGCATCTCGGCCTCGGACGTCTCGGCCTGCTTGTTCGAGACCTTCACGACGAGCGACGAGAACGCAAGCTCGAGCGCCTCACGGTCCTCGGTCGCGTCGACCGCGCGGATCTCCTCGAGCAGGCCGGCCATCTCCTTGAGCGTGTGCGTCCCGTAGAGACCGAGCATCGAGGGCGGCAGCTTGGCGTGCGCACGCTCGCGGTTCTGCACGCGCTCGAACGAGCGCTCACACACGGCGATCGCCGTGCCGAGGAAGCGCTCCCGGCCTTCGAGCGAGCGGGGCTCGCACTTCGCGCGCACGAGGCGCGGCACGATCGGGTTCAGGTCCACCCCGGCGGCGCGGCGTCCGGCGAGCATGGCCTCGAGCAGCACGGTGCCGCTGCCGCAGAAGGGGTCGAGCACCCGGTCGCCCGGCCGCGAGAAGTGCGCGATCGACACGCCCGCGATCGCGCGATGCATCCGCGCCGGCCACGGATGGAAGCCATGCGTGAGGGCGTCGGACTCCTCGAAGGCCGCGCGGTCCATCGCATCGGCGAGCAGCGCCGCCGCGCCGGCGTCACCGGTCGTTCGGGTGGGACCTCCCACCTGGCTCAAGGCTCGGCGCGTCTTCATCGGGCTCTCCGTTCGCGGACTCGTGGGCTCGGGGCTTCGTGCTCGGGCGAGGACAGACCGAAGAAGGCCCGCAGCGTGCGCTGGATCGGCAGGCGCGCGCCCTCGGCGTCGCGGGCGACGATGGGCGCTCGGACCTCGAGCGGCCCCGTGCCCTCGCGCGCGGCGACCCAGATCGAGAAGAGCGCGGGCTGCCCCTCCCGGGGCACCACGTCGCGTCGAGAGAGCAGCCGGAGGCCCGCCGCCGCCGCGCCCGCCTCGGCCCGGTCGGGACGGCGCGCGTCCCCGCACACGACCATGCGTCCTGCGGGCGCGAGCGCCCGGGCGCCGGCCTCGAGGTACGCCTCGATCCCGCCCCGCATCTCGATGCGCGCGTAGGTCCGCTGCGCATCGGTCGAGGGCGAGCTCTTGCGGGGATCGAAGTAAGGCGGCGTGCCGGTCACCAGGTCGAAGGTCGCGCCCCAGCGCGACGCGAGCGCGGGATCTCGCAGATCCCCGTGGTGCACCTCGACGCGGTCGGAGAGGCCGTTGCGCGACACGTTCCGCACCGCGAGGTCGTGGGAGACGTCCTGCGCTTCGATCGCTGCGATCTGGGCGCCGGGCAGCCGGTACGCGAGCATGATCGTGACCGAGCCGAGGCCGCAGCCGAGGTCCAGCACCCGCCGCGCCTCGGGGGCCTCGTTCGCCGCTTCCCATGCGGTCGCGACGTCGTCGAGGGAGTAGCGGTGGCCGCGCACGCGCTGCAGGACCCGGAAGTCCCCGGCGATCGCGTCGTCCGTGAGCGGATCGTCGGCGAACGACGGCGCGCCCGGCGCTCCGCCCCTCTCGCCCTCGGCTCGTTCCTCTCGCACGGCGCTTGACGTACCACGCCCGCGGACCGAGGGTGACCGCTCGATGCACACCCTCCATGATTTCACCGCCCTGACCATCGACGGACAGCCCCGGAACCTCGCGGACTTCCGCGGCAAGGCGGTGCTCGTCGTCAACGTCGCCAGCAAGTGCGGGCTCACGCCCCAGTACGAAGGCCTTCAATCGCTCTTCGAGACCCACGGCGACGACGGGCTCGTGGTGCTCGGGTTCCCCTGCAACCAGTTCATGGGGCAGGAGCCGGGCACCGAGGCCGAGATCCAGAGCTTCTGCAGCACCAAGTACGACGTGACGTTCCCGCTCTTCTCGAAGATCGAGGTCAACGGCAAGGGCGCGCACCCGCTCTACCAGTGGCTCACGTCGAGCCCGACCGAGCCCGTCGGCGCGGGCCCCGTCAGCTGGAATTTCGAGAAGTTCGTGATCGGCAAGGACGGCCAGATCGTCGCCCGGTTCAGCCCCCGGACCGCGCCGGACGCGCCGGCGCTGCTCGACGCGCTCGCGACCGCCCTCGCATGAACCGCCTCCGTGCGGTGATCACCCGCCGCGCGGTGATCACCCGCAGCGCAGTGACCGCCGCGCGGTGTTCACCCTCCGCGCAGTGACCGCCGCGCGGTGATCAGCGACCGCTCGGTGTGATCAGCGCCAGCGGCCGCGGCCGTGGCCCGACGGGTCGGCGTACGCGCCGCCGTCCGAGTCGGTGATGCCCGTGAAGCCGAGGCGCGCGGTGCCGCGGCCGTTGCCCGCCGGATCCGCGTTCGGCCCGCCGTCGCTGTCGGTGACGCCCGAGGTGCGGCCGTAGACCCCGCGGCCCGAGCCGGCCGGATCGGCGTACGCGCCGCCGTCCGAGTCGGTGATGCCGGTCTGCCCGGTGCGGCGGGCGCCACGGCCCGCGCCGGCGGGATCGGCGTACGGACCGCCGTCGGAGTCGGTCACGCCCGTCTGGTAGCGGGCCTGGGGCGCCGCGACCACGACGCCGGGCTGGGCCACGTAGACGCCGGGCTGCTGCACGACGACCTGGCCGGTCGGGTACACCGTCGCCATGCCGCGACGCCGCACCATGCAGCCCGGCAGGACCGCCGCCGCGGCGCCGCCGACCACGAGGGTCCCGAGCATCTTGCGCCGGGTCACGTCGTCCGCGGGTGGCGGCCCGGAGACGATGTCGGTGTCCTGAAGGGTCTTCCTGGGGGTCTTCTTCTCGTCGTGGTCCGACATGCGCTCGCTCCTGACGGGCGCGCACCGCGCGCGGCCCCGCCCATCGCCGCGCATCGTGGCACGAAGACCCGCGCCTTGGCGAGCGAGCCCGCGCGGCTCGCTTCTCACGAGCCGCTCACGACCCGGACTTGTCGGACGGCGTGCGAGAGCGCCCCCGCGGCACGGTCCTCACGCGCAGCTCATGACCCTGACTTGTCGGACGGCGTGCGAGAGCGCCCCCGCAACGCGGACACTCCAGACCCGCGCGCCGCGTCGCGCGTCCGAGGCGCGTATGCTCGTCTCCGTGTCCCGATCCCCGTTCGTCCTCGCGCTCGTCGCTCTCCTGCTCGGAGCGGCGTGCGGAAGCCCCGCGCCGCGGCCGGTCCGCACGGCGGTCGGGGCGGGCCCCCTCGCCGACCGAGGGCCCGTGCCGGCGCCTCCATCGGGCCCCGGACCGGGCGACGCGCCGCCCTCCGGGCCCGCGACCTCGCGCCTGGAGTCGGCGTCCACCATCCCCGACGAGGCCACGTGGCGGAGGCTCGCGGCCCGCCCCGCCTCGCAGTCGGTGGCGCGCACCGAGGTCGTGAAGTTCCTCGTGGACCTCGAGGACGGCGGGCGCCTCTGGTTCGTGGACACCGAGCGATGGGACATCCACTACACCTTCGCGCACGACCGCTTGTCGAGCCCCGCGCATCCGGTGGGGTCGCACGAGGACTTCAACGTCCGCGAGTACCGGCGCCCCGAGCGGCGCTTCGAGATGGGCTCGATCGTCCACTACCTCGACGCCGACCTCTGGGCCCTCGAGCTCGTCAGCGGCGACACGATGGGCGGCCCCCGCATCGCGCGCCTGCACGCGCAGGTCAGAGCCGCGCTCTACTCGGGTGCCGCGCTGCGATTCCGTCCGACCTCCCAGGTCCACGAGGCCGCGCTCGCCACCCTCGGCGGCACGCTCCCGACCTTGACCTCCGAGCAGGTCTTCGCCGGCGTGCGCTACGAGCCGCTCACGCAAGGCGTCGCGTTCGGAACGCTGCGGATCGTGCGCGGACCGCTCGAGCCCTCGAGCGCGCGCCCCGACGAGATCCTGGTGCTCGCGCATCTCCCCGACGAGATCCCCGTCGTGTCCGGAGTCGTCAGCGCCGAGCTGCAGGCCCCGCTCGGACACATCGCGATCCTCTGCGCGACCCGCGGCACCCCGAACATGGGGCTGCGCGACGCGATGACCGACCCCGCGATCGTCGCCCTCGA
>CAIKNO010000746.1 GCA_903828805.1 uncultured Sandaracinus sp.
GCCGGGGCCGTCGATGCCGGCCTGCCTTCACCTCCGCCCTCGGGCGCGGGCTGCGCCTGCGCGGCGGCAGGGCAGGGCGGACGCGCGCGCGGCGGCCTCGGGCTGCTCACGCTTGGGCTGCTCGGGCTGCTCGCCCGGCGGCGGCGGAACCGCTGAACGCCACGTGCGTCGGGCCTCGGGAATCCGGGCCCGACGTCACGTCGGCCGCGGCTTGATCCTCAACGCGGCGCCGACACCGCGCGGGCGAGGGCCTCGATCGAGACCGGCTTCACGAGGTGCAGATCGAATCCGGCGAGGCGTGAGCGCTCCCGGGTGCGTTCGTCGCCGTAGCCGGTCGTCGCGATGATCGAGATCTGTTCCCCCTCCGGCAACGCGCGGAGGCGTCGAGCGACCTCGAAGCCGTCCATGCCCGGCAGCCCGATGTCGAGCAACACCACGTCGGGCTTCCAGGCCCTGGCGATGGCCATCGCCGCGACGCCATCGCAGGCGGTCTGCACCTCGATCTCCGGCGTCGCGAGTCCCATCGCGACCATCTCCGCGCCGTCCGCGTTGTCGTCCACGACGAGCACCCTCCTCGGGCGGCCCGCCGTCGGGGTGGTCGAGGGGGACGACGTGGCCTCACCGACCGTCATGGCGGTGGGCAGCCACAGCACGACCTCGGTGCCCCGGCCGACGCCATCGCTGTGCGCCGTGATGTGGCCGCCGTGCATCTCCACGAGGCGCTTGGCCACCGTGAGTCCGATGCCGAGGCCGCCGCGGGTTCGGTCGAGCGATTGCGTCCCTTGACGGAAGAGATCGAAGATCGTGGGGAGCAGGTCCGGCGCGATGCCGATGCCGGTGTCCGAGATCGAGACCCGTCCGCCGTCCCCGTCGGCGTCGGTGCGGGCGTCGACCCGGCCCCCGCGCGGGGTGAACTTGATCGCGTTGCCGAGCACGTTGAAGAGCGCCTGGGCCATCCGTACCGAGTCCGCCTCGACGGGGAGCGGGGCGCCACGCGCGGGGTGCATGACGAGGGTCACGCCGGCGGCCGCTGCGAGGGGCTCCGCCATCTCGACCGCATGGCCGAGCAGCGCCTCGAGGGTGGTCGGTGCCTTGTCGAGCGAGATCTTTCCGCGGGTGATGCGGGCGACGTCGAGGAGGTCGTCGACGAGGCGGATGAGGTTGCCCGTCTGGCGCCGCACGACGAACGCCGCGCGCCCTTCGGGCGTGCCGTCGGGGAGCCGCTGCGCGAGGAACTCGCCGGCGTTCACGATCGGGGCCAAGGGTCCGCGCAGCTCGTGGGCGAGCATCGCGAGGAATTCGTCCTTCCGCTGGGTCTCCGCCCTCAGCGCCTCGGCCTGCTCTCGCAGGGCGCGGTGCGACCGGGCCCGCTCGATGGCGACCTCGGCGAGGTGGGTCGCGACCACCACGAGCTCTCGGTCCGCGGAGGTCGGCGTGTAAGGCAGGCGGTGGTACATGGCGAAGGTCCCGAGCACCTCCCCGGACACCTTGCGGATCGGCGTGGACCAGCACGATGCGAGGCCGTCCGCGCGCGCGACATCCCGGAACCGAGCCCAGCGCGGATCGGTCGCGATGTCCTCGGCGATGGCCTCCTCGCCGGTGAACGCCGCGTGACCGCACGAGCCGACGTCCCGCCCGATCGCCATGCCCTCGATGGCGGCGCGGTAGGCCGCGGACAAGCTCGGCGCGGCCCCGTGACGCAGCGTCCCGTCGACGAGCAGCAGCACGCTGCACAGCAAGCCGGGGCGCTGGTCCTCGATCATCCGGGCGAGGTCCTCGAGCAGCTCGTCGAGCGGCGCATCGGTGGCGATCAACTCGAGCAGGCGGGTTCGCCCGAGGAGCAAGACCTCGGCGTGCATCGGGCGCGCGGGCCCTCCGACGGGCTCTGCGGGCGGGTTCGGCCTGGGCTGTGACCTCGAGCCAGCACCGGCCTGCGCGTCGGTCGCTCCATCGGCACCCACAGTGCCTCCGACCCCATCGCCGCCGCTCCCCATGACCGGTCTGTAAGGCCCAGGGGCCGCGACTCAAAGGGGGGGCTGCCGGAGGGAGGCTCCCGGCGGAGGGCCTGCCGGCCGTCCGCTTCGCTTCGTGCACGATGGCAGTTCGCGGGGCCCGAACGCCCTCGCGATCAGAACCACGCGGTGCTGCCGAGCGTGACGGTGTCCTGCGCGGCGCGGTTGGGCGCGTAGGGCGTCTCCGCGCCGTCGCCTGCGACGGTGCCCCCGAAGAAGAGATCGCCCGCCGCATGGTCGTGCCGGACCTCGAGCCGGAACGAGACCTGAGGGTGGGGGCGGACGTCGAGGGTCGCCGTGGCCGACGCCACCCACGGAACGGGCCAGAAGATCGCGGCGGCGCGGCCCTCGCCGTTCGTGGGGGCGTGCTCGTGGAACGCGTCGCCGCGGGCCGCGACGAACACCTCCGGCAGCAGCCGGAACCGGGCCGACAGCGCGCCCGCGGCCCAGTGAGAGAGACCGAACGTCGTCGGCTCGAGGCCGGCGTTCGCGTGCGCGAGCAGCGAGGCCCACGGCGCGGGGTGCCACGTCGCGTGCGCGTCGAGCGTGTGGCGCCATCCGCGCCCCTCGGGCGCGCCGGTGGGTCGCTCCGTGCCTCCGAAATAGACGACCGACACGGCGAGGTCGGGGCGGCTGAAGGCGAGCTGCGCGGAGACCGACTTCTCGTCGTTGTTGTCGACGACGGAGTTCCACCCGTTGTAGCCCGCCAGCGTCACCGACCATGCCTCCGACACGGCGTAGGTGGCCCTCAGGCCGGTGTGATAGAAGGGCAGCCCGAAGAACAGGTGGGAGCGCGACCAGTTCCAGCTCTCGTGGACGGCCATCGACTCGGGGCCGATCGGTGAGAGGAAGAGCCCGGCCGATACCGTCAGCCCGCCGCCGACGTCGAAGCGGTACCCCGCGTGGGCCTGCTGCAGGTACTTCCAGAGCTCGGCGCCCGACGGGTTGGTCCCGCCTGCGCCGGCGACGGAGGGCTCGGCGAGATAGTAGGTCGAGGGGGTGTGCCCGACCTGCAACGTGATGCGCCCGACCACGCCCTCGAGGTCCCACGCGGCGTCGAGCGCGACGTTGGCCAACGTGAACGAGTTGTGCCGGTTGTCGAACCCGCGGAAGTGCGTGATGCCGTTCGACGGCTCCCCGAAATTCCAACCGTAGAAGGCCTCGACGTAGCCCCCGAAGGTGACCGGCGGGGGCCCTTGCGATTCGGCCGCCGGGGCGGGGGGCGCCGGCTCGGCGGGCTCGCCCGCAGGGGCTTCGACCACGGGCGGCGCCTCGTGGGGAACCGTCTCGCCTTCGTGGGGAACCGTCTCGCCGGGCGGCGCCTCGAGGGGAACCGTCTCGCTTTCGTGGGGAGCCGTCTCGCCGGGCGGTGCATCGTGGGGAGCCGTCTCGCCGGGCGGTGCATCGTGGGGAGCGACGACCTGCGCATCGGCGCTCCGGGCGACGATGATCCAGCACGCCCCGGTGAGCAGCGCGACGATGTTCGGCCCCTTCGATGGTCGCATCGGGCGCGATCTACCGCGGGAGCTCGTCGCGCGCGACTCTGCCCTGCGTTCGGGCCCGGGGATCGTGACCTGCGGGCAAGTCACCCTTGCAGGCAGACGAGGCACCGCGGTCCCGTGCGGGCTGCGAGGCGTCTCGTCTCGCCCGTGGTATTCCACGGCCCGCGCGAGGGCCCGCCGTGGCGTTCATGCCCCCGCGGGCCTCTCGTGATGATGCTCGAGCGATCGGGGCTCCGCGGCACGCTCCATGCTCCGGCGATGCGCTCTTCCCTGCGAAGCCTGCCATGCCCATCCGACCTCGTACGACCCTGGCCCTCGCGGCCCTCTTGCTCCTGTCGATGACCTCCGCGCCGGTCATGGCGCAGCAAGCCGCTTCGATCGGGGTCGAGGTGGAGGGCGCAGAGGCTGCGCCATCGCCCTCCGAGGCCTCGCCCTCGGCGCTCCCCGCGCCCGGCGGGCCCGCGTCGCCTGCGCCGCCGCCCGAGGCCTTGCCCGCGTCGCTTGCGCCGCCGCCTGTCGGTGCGTCCACGTCGCCTTCGCCGCCGCCCGTGACCGTCTCCGTGGAGCCCGGACGAGGACTGACGGTGGCGCGGGGAGACGACTTCGCGCTGAACCTCGCCGCACGCCTCCAGCTCCGCGACACGTTGCGCGTCGACCCCGACGTCCCGAGCGATGCGGACTCCGCCCCCGAGGTCACGAACGAGCTTCAGATCCGGACCGTCCGACTGTGGTTCCGCGGCCACGTGTTCGACCCGAACGTTCGCTACGGCGTGCAGCTCGCCCTCGGAGGGAACGACTTCGAGGCCGGCCAGCCGAGCCCCCTCTTCGATGCGTTCCTCGACCTCACCCACCTGCGCGATCTCTCGGTCCGTGTGGGGCAATTCTTCGTTCCGTTCGACCGCGCCCGGACCGTGCGGGAGTTCGCGCTCGAGACTGTCGACCGCACCGAGGTCGTCCGCGAGCTCACGCTTGACCGCGACGTCGGCCTCGACCTCTACTCCGAAGATCTCTTCGGTCTCGGAGGGCGCCTCGCCTATCACCTCGGCGTCTTCGGCGGCGACGGTCGGAACCGGTTCGGTGGCACCACCCCGGGGTTCCTGTGGACGCTGCGCCTCGCTGCGCGTCCGTTCGGGGCCTTCGACGACGACCGTGAGGGCGACCTCGCGCGGACGCCCGATCCGAGGCTCGCCGTCGGCCTCGCGGTGGCCCTCAACCAGCAGACCGATCGGCCACGTTCGACGACCGGCACGCCCACCTCCGCGACGTTCGATCAGCTTCACGCCGCCGCCGATCTGGTCTTCAAGTGGCATGGATTCTCGGTCCTCTCGGAGGTCGTCTGGCGGCAATCCAGCACGCCCTTCGTCGATGCGGTGGACGGCACCGGCGAGACGGTGCGGACCTTCGCGCGCAACGGGCTCGGCGGGTTCGCGCAAGTGAGCCAGATGCTGGGGCCGCGCGTCGCGGTGTGGGCGCGGTACGAACATCTCGTCGCGCTCTGTCCCGGTGTCCTCGGCGCTTCGGCCGATTGCGCCGGCGCGAACGATCCCGGCCTCGTCGATCAGGTGAACGGTCGTGGACGAGGGCTCGGCGCCGGGGCGAACCTCTACTTGCACGGGCATGCGCTGAAGGTCCAGCTCGACTGGACGCACGCGTTCGGCGGCGACCGGATCGGCGTGGGGCCGCACACGGTCCGGCTCCAGCTCGACGCGAGCTTCTGAATCGGCGTCGGTGGCAGCGCGGCCTGCTCGAAGCCCTCGCCCCGACAGGCGGCCGCGCCCGCATTGACAGCGCCGCCCCACGACCTCCTAGACTGCAGCGTGCAGACCACGACTCGGAGAGCGCGGCGGGGACTTCCCGCGATGGGGTTCGCGGTGCTTCTCGGCGCCGTCGCCGGCTGCGAGAACGCCCCACCGCCCCGGCCGGACGACGGGGGTTCCACGCTGCCCGACGCGGGCCAGCGCGACGCGGGCCCGCTCGACGAGCGCGACGCGGGCGAGTCCGACGCGGGCGAGTCCGACGCGGGCGATGGGCCGGGTCCCGACGCGGGCCCCGCGCCCGAGGCCGCGTGGGGGCGGAGGGCGTGCAGCGTCACGGTTCGCTTCACGCCCTCGAGCTCCGCGGCGTCCGTCCGGCTCGCAGGCGACTTCACCGGATGGGGCGAGGCCGCGCTGCCGATGCTCGACCCCGACGGGGACGGCGTCCACGCCGTGACAGTCGGCCCCGAGAACGGCCTCGTGCCCGGTCGCTTGCACGCCTACCGCGTGATCGTGGACGGCACCTACCTGCTCGACCCCTCCGCGCAGGAGAGGAAGTACGACGGGGACTGCATCAACAGCGGATTGCGTGCCCCTTCGTGCGATGCGGGCCCGGAGATCGTGCCGGGCACGCTCTCGACGACCTTCGAGGGTCCGACGGGCAGCGCCCGCGTGCGCGCGACGATCCTGACCGCGCTCGATGGCGCAGCTCCCCGCGACGTGCGGGTCGCGCTCGACGGCGCGCCGCTCGGCGCCGGGGTGACGCTCGACCGAGACGCCGGCGCGTACGACGTGGCCCTCTCGGGTTTGCCCGCGGGGCGACACCTCCTCTCGTTCCGCGCCACCGACGTCCGTGGTCGCGAGGCCTCGCCGATCGACCTGCCCTTCTGGATCGAGGCCACGCCGTTCGAGTGGCGAGACGCCCTCATGTACATGATCGTCGTCGATCGCTTCGCGAACGCCGATCGCGCCAGCGATGCCCCGGTCGGGGTCGAGTATCCGGCCGATTTTCATGGCGGCGACCTCGACGGGATCCTCGCGGTGATGCGCACCGGCTACTTCGAGCAGCTCGGCGTGAACGTCCTCTGGCTCTCGCCTTTGAACACGCAGGCCGAGGGCTCGTTCGGCGGTCGCGACGACGCGCACGCCTACGCCGGATACCACGGCTACTGGCCCCGACGAGGTCGCTCCGTCGAGCCGCGCTTCGGAGGCGACGACGCGCTCCGGGCGCTCATCGACGAGGCGCATGCCCGCGGCATCCGCGTGCTGCTCGACCTCATCAACAACCAGGTGCACACGCAGCACGAGTACTTCACCGCCCACCCCGAGTGGTTCCGGAACGGGTGCGTGTGCGGCGTGGATCCCGGTTGCGGCTGGAGCGAGCGGCCCCTCGACTGCCTCTTCGCCCCGTATCTGCCCGACATCAACTGGCGCGTGCCGGCGGCGGAGGACCAGTTCGTGTCCGACGCGCTCCACTGGATCGAGGCGTACGGCGTCGACGGCTTCCGGATCGACGCGGTCAAGCACGTCGAGACGAACTCGATCTTCAACCTCCGAGCGGCGACCGCCCGGCGATACGAGCAGGGCGGGTACCGCCACTACTTCGTCGGCGAGACCGCCGTGGGACAGTGGGATTCGGTCGATTACGGATGCGGCGAGCGCTACGCCGACGGGTACGCGTGGCTCGACGCGTACACCGGCCCGAGCGCGCTCGACGGGCAGTTCGATTTCCCGACGAACCATCGGCTCGATGGGCTCGTCGACGGGACGCTCGGCTTCGACGGCGTCGAGGCCGTCGTGCAGGACGCGCAGCGGCGTCTTCGCCCCGAGGGCCTCCACGTGCGCTTCCTCGGGACCCACGACTCCGGGCGCATGGCCACGCGCGCGGCGCGCGATCCTTCGGGTGGCTGCCGCTGGGCGGATGGCCCCTGTGTCTCGCTTCCGCGGGCGCCGACCTCGTCGGAGGTCTTCGCGCGCCTTCGCCGCGCCCTCGCGGTGCTCGACACCATGCCGGGCATCCCGTTCCTCTACTACGGCGACGAGATCGCGATGCCCGGCGGCAACGATCCCGACAACCGCCGGGACATGATCTGGGACGCGGCGCTCGATCCGGTCGCGATGTCGCGGGAGACGCTCTCCCCCGAGCAGCGCGCGTTCCGACAGTTCGTCGGCGACCTCGGCAGGGCGCGGGCGCAGAGCGAAGCGGTGCGTCGAGGCCGGCGGGTGCCGCTGGTGGTCGAGCCCGACCTCTACGTGGTCGCGTGGACCGGCGAGCGTCCCGGCTCGCTCGCCGTGATGGTCGCCAACCGCGGGCCGGCGATCTCCGGGCGTCCGATCGACGGCCTCTCGGCGGGGTCCCTCGAGGGCGTCGTGTCGTTCGATGCCGCCGCCGGACCGGGCACGCTCCGCCGCGCGAGCACCGGCAACCGCCTCACCCTCGACCTGCCGGCGGGCGAGGCTGCGCTCTTCGTCGCGCGCTGACGGATCGGCTCAGCGGTAGAGGACCTCGAGCACCGTGAACGTCCGGGGGCCCGCGGGGGTCGCCACGCGGACCTCGTCGTCGACGCTCTTGCGCATCAACGCGGCGCCCACCGGAGAGCGGTGGCTGATCCGCCCACGCACGGCGTCGGTCTCGTGCTCGCCGACGAGCTGGTAGGTCACCTCGTCTCCTCCCTCGGACAGGAGCACGACCGTCGCCCCGAAGTAGATGGTGTCGCCGCGATCGATCGACGGATCGACCACGACCGAGGCCTCGAGGGCCATCCTCAGGAAGCGCATCCGGCGATCGATCTCTCGAAGCCGCCGCTTGCCGTAGATGTACTCGGCGTTCTCGCTTCGATCGCCTTCGGCCGCAGCCTCCGTGACGCCGTGCACGACCTTCGGTCGTTCGACCTGACCGAGGTGCTCGAGCTCGCGCTTCAGCGTCGCGAATCCTTCGGGGGTGATGTACGAGGGCAGCTTCGAGGTGCCCGGTTCGTTCGTCGTCATCGGTTCAGCGTCCCATCCTCGCCTTCGCTTCCGCGAAGGACACCTGTGCGCCCAACGGAAGCCGGTGGAAGCGTCCGAGGTCCCACGATGCGACGACCCCGATCACCGGATAGCCCCCGGTGGTCGGGTGGTCGGGCCCGAGCACGATCGGCTGCCCTGCGCGCGGGAGCTCGATGGCGCCAGGCACCATCGGTGTGGTGGCGGCAGGCCACGCCTCGGCGGACCACGGCCCCGCGGGACCCTCGAGCCGGGTGCCGCTTCGGTCGCTCGTCGGAGAGACGCGGAACTCCGATCCGACGAGCCATGCGAACGACGACGGCAGATCCGGGCCGGGCACGACCCGGATGGGGCCCTCGTCGTCGAGCGCATCCGGTGGACCGGAACGACGCTCGGGGGGACCTTCGGCCGCCGCCACCCGCAGCGTGTCACCCGCGGCGAGCGCGCGACCCTCGAAGCCGCCGAGCCCCGTCGCCGACACGAGCCCGCGCGCCCCGTGGACGAGGGGCACGTCGAACCCGCCGTGCGGGACCAAGTAGCGGACCCTCCGGGTGCCATCCCAGCCGAAGGTGCGGGCTTCGCCGGCTTCGAGTCTGTGCACGGCCCCCTCGTCGTCGCCGAGGAGCACGGGCGTCAGCGCCCTCAGCGTCATCGCGCCGCAACGCTCGATGCCGGCGCTGTCGTCGCGGTTGCCGACCGCCCGCTGGGCCCGCGCGAGCGCCTCGGGGACGAGCGCGCCGCCGCGCGGGATCCCCTGCGCGAGGCGGCCGGGTCGACCGAGGTCCTCGATGCGCGCGGGGCCGACGACCTTCTCGATGCGGATCACGGCAGCGCCTCGAAGCGCACCACGTCGCCGGCCGAGATCAGGGCGCGCTCGCCGTCGAAGGGCGCGAACCCAGGGGCGCGGCCCAGGAGGTTCCATCCCCCCGCGGTCGGGAACGGATACACCGCCGAGAACCCGCCCGCGATGGCGACGGCGCCGGCCTCGACGCGGGGCCGGGGTCGAGGGCGGCGTGGCACGGCCGAGAGCGCGGGGTCGAGGCCGCGGAGATAGGCGAAGCCTGGCGCGAAACCGACGAAGCGGGCCACGTAGGTGCCCGCCGCGTGCAAGCGGATGACCTCGGCGCGGGTGCATCCGAGCATCGCCGCGACGTCGTCGAGATCCGGCCCATCGTAGACGACGCCGACGACGTGCGTTCTCGGGACAGCCTGCGGCTGCATCGGCAAGCCGTCGAAGACACCGGCCTCGAGGTCGGGCGCTGGCCCGTCGAACGAAAGGCACGCGTGCGTCTCGGTGAGGTGGGCATCGAACACGCGATCGAGCCCGCGGAGGCGCTGCAGCAACGCGGTGGGATCGATCCCAGCGGGCCGCAGAAACCGCAGCGCGCGGTCGCCGAGGGGCTCGATCACGGGCCCGGTCGGTGCCGCCCCGTCGAGGGCCGACCGCACCGCCCGCGCGATGTCGACGGCCCCAGGCGAGTCGCCGTGCACGCAGAGCGTGTCGACGTTCGGGGCGAGTCGCAGGGCCTGGGCTGCGGCCTGCGCGGGATCGTGCAGCAGCGCGCCCGGCGCGCCGCGCGGCACGAGGCTCCCGTCGGGGCGGAGCCCGCGATCAGCGAACCCTTCGCGGCCGAAGCGGCAGCCGTGCGCGGCGGCGACGGCGGGCAGGACGCTGCGCTCGAGCCCGAGCACCCGCACCGGGCCGAGGGCGCGCACGATCCCTCGGACACAGGCCGCGGCCTTCGCCTCGTCGCGGCCGGCGTCGTGGTAGAGCGCCCCGTGCAGCTTGGCGTGCACGATGGGGACACCGAGGGTGCGACCGAGCGCGCCGAGCCTCGCGCACTGGCCGTGCACGCTCTCCTCGAGGGCGCGCTCGTCGAGGTCGAGCGAGCGCCGACCGAAGTGCGCCCGGTCCTCGTAGCCCGGATGAGCGCCTGCCGCCGTGCCGTGCCGGGCGCAGGCGATGAGCGCCCGGCGCATCGACGCCTCGTCGCCGGCGTGACCGCCGCACGCGATGTTCACCTCGTGCGCGAGCCCGTAGAGCGCCTCGGGTTCGTCCGCGAGCTCCCCCACGTCGATGTTCAGGCGGCCGGACACGCCGCGGATCATAGCGCGCTGCCCGTGAGTTTTTGCATGGTGCGCGCAGGTCCCGGCACCGCACGCTCCGCCCCTCTTCACGAAGCGAGGGTTCGATGATCACGCTCGAGAGCTACCTTGGAGGCGCGTGGGTCGCAGGCACGGGCGAGGGGACCGTCCTCTTCGACCCGACGACCGAGACGCCGATCGCGGTCGCGCGCACGGCGGGTCTCGATCTCCCCGCGGCGCTCGAATTCGGTCGCTCCGTGGGCGGGCCGGCCTTGCGTGCGGCCTCGTTCGCGCAGCGTGGCGCGTGGCTCGACGCCATCACCAAGACGTTGCACGCGCGCCGTGACGCGCTGCTCGACTGCTCGGTCGCCACGTGCGGCACGACGCGCTCGGACGCGAAGTTCGACGTCGATGGCGCGATCGGCACGCTCGCGACCTACGCCGCGCTCGGGAAGAAGCTCGGCGAGACGACCACCCTGCTCGAGCCTTTCGAGGCCCTGACGAAGAGCGCGCGCTTCATGGGCGCCCACGCGTGGACGTCGCGGCCCGGGGTCGCGTTGCACATCAACGCGTTCAACTTCCCCTCGTGGGGGCTGGGCGAGAAGCTGGCCGTCGCGATCCTCGCGGGCGTGCCCGTGGTGTCGAAGCCCGCGACCTCGACGGCGCTCCTCGCGTTCCGGGTCGCGCAGGCGATCGTCGAGTCGGGCGCGCTTCCCCCGGGCGCGTTCCAGTTCATCGCGGGTTCCGTGGGCGACCTCGTCGATCACCTCGGCCCTCAGGACGTGCTCGCGTTCACCGGCTCGGCCGACAC
>CAIKNO010000747.1 GCA_903828805.1 uncultured Sandaracinus sp.
AGGACCTGCACCAGGCGCGGCAACTCGCTCGCGACCGAGGCCTGTTCCTCGGCCATCGAGTTCGAGTTGTCGACCATGAAGAGCAGGTCGACTTCATCGACGCTCTGCACCCGGATCGTCTCGCCGACGTTCGCGCGCGTGCAGGGGTTGACCGGACGCAGGGAGCGCTCGAAGCACCCGCCGCCGAAGAGCGCGAGCGCCGCGAGGAAGGACCCCGTCGCGACTTTCGTACGATTCATCGATTCCTCCAGAAGCACCCCCGGGGACGCGACGCGCACGGCACGCGACGGTCCACGGTCGGCGAAAGAGTAGCGTTCGGACCCCACCGGGATCAATGGGTTCGTCGTCTCGAAGGTGTCGGGGCCGGTCGAACACCCTCCCCGGCCTCACGTCCCACCCTCAGCAATCCCCGCACCAGCCCGGGTTCCGTCGCCGCGCCAGGCTTCTTCGAGGGCAACGACGGCGGCTGTGCCAACGACGTTGTCGCCGGGCGCGCCAGTCCGTCACGGTCAGCGGATCCCGTACTCCTTGATCTTGTAGAGCAGGGCGCGGTGGCTGATCTCGAGGATGCGCGAGGCGGCGGTGCGGTTGCCTCCGGTCCGCTCGAGGGCACGCCGGATCAGCGTGTCCTCGATGAAGCGGGTCGCCTTCTTGATCGAGAGTTCATCCGACGCGAGGGCGAAGAGGCGCGATTCGTCCTTCCGGCGGATGTTGTCCGGCAGGTCGGCGACGCCGAGCACGTCGCCGTCCGCCAGGACCATCGCGCGCTCCAGGATGTTCTCGAGCTCCCGGACGTTGCCCGGCCAGCCGTACGAGAGCATCACGCGGCGGGCCTCGTCGTCCAGACCGCGGATCTTCATGCCGAGCCGGGCGTTGTGCCGGGCGATGAAATGGTCGGCGAGGGGCGCGATGTCGTCCTTGCGGTCCCGCAACGCCGGCACCGCGATCGGCAGCACGTGGAGCCGGTAGAAAAGATCTTCCCGGAACTCCCCGTCGCGCACCGCGGCTTCGAGATCGCGCACGGTCGCCGTCACGAGCCGGACGTCGACCTTCCGATCCTTCGTCTCGCCGATCCGCCGGATCGTGCCTTCCTGCAGCGCGCGAAGGAGCTTCACCTGGAGCGAGAGGGGCAGCTCGCCGACCTCGTCGAGGAAGAGGGTGCCTTCGTGGGCCGCCTCGAAGAGGCCCGCCTTGTCGCTGGTCGCGTCGGTGAACGCGCCCCGCTTGTGACCGAAGAGCTCGCTCTCGAGGAGGGCCTCGGGGATGGCCCCGCAGTTGACGGCGACGAAGGGACGCGCAGCCCGCGGGCTGCGGCGATGGAGCGCCCGCGCGACGAGCTCCTTGCCCGTGCCGCTCTCGCCGTGGATCAGGATGGTGGTCGCGAACTCCGCCGCCCGCTCGACGACGCGAAAGACCTTCTGCATCGGCTCGCTGCGGCCGACCATCTCCTCGAACCGGGCGCCGTGCTCGACCTGGGCGCGCAGCGCGCGGTTCTCACGGCGAAGCTGCTCGCGCTCCTCGGCCTTGCGCAGCGCGATCAGGACCTCGTCCTGCTTGAAGGGCTTGCTGACGTAGTCGTAGGCGCCCGCCTTCATGGCCTCGAGCGCGAGGTCCACCGAGCCGAAGGCGCTCATCACGATGACGACGGCCTCGGAGCCCCGGCGCTTGAGCTCGGCGCAGAGCTGGATCCCGGTCATGCCCGGCATGCGCACGTCGGCGATCACGAAATCGGGGGCGAACGAATCGACCGACCCGAGCGCGTCCTCCGCGCTGCCGCACGTCTCGACTTCGTAGCCGTGCCGGCGCAGCAGCGTGCGCAGCACCAGGCGGAGATTCTCTTCGTCGTCGACGACCAGGACGCGCGGCATCAGGAGGCCAGGATGCCAGACCTCAACCGAACGTGACGAGCAACGCTCGCCCCTCGACGCTCGCGCCCTCCGACACGTGGACCTGCGAGACCACCCCGGCCGCCGGCGCGCGGAGGTCGTTCTCCATCTTCATCGCCTCGACCACCACGAGGGCCTGACCGGCCGTCACCGCGTCGCCCGCCGCGCACAGCACGCGCACGACCCGGCCGGGCATCGGGGCGCGAAGCTCCTTGGCGACCGCGCCGCCCCCGGCCCGCGCCCGCTGCGCACGGGCCTTCTCGCTCAGCACCTGCGCCACGCCGCGGGACGCCCCCGAGGCGAGCTGGACCTCGTCGGTGCCCGACACGAGGACTTCGTGCAGGGTCGTGCCTCGACGCACCCGGACCCCGCCCGGGATGGCCCGGACCTCCGCGTCGATCGCGTGGCCATCGAGCGTCACCGAGATCTCGCCGCCCGGCGCGATCGTGACGTCCACCTCGCGCTCTGCGCCCTCGAGCGTGACCCGGTACTTCATCGACGACGACGGTACTGAGCTTCCCCTCCGCGTCAAGCGCTCGTGACGGCGATCACACGCTCCGCTTGTGGCCCCGGGCGCCCGCTCCCACCCTCCGCCGCGTGAAGGTCTTCCTCATCGTCGGGAGCGAGTCGGGCAACGCCGAGATGGTCGGCGATTGCGTCAAGGACGCGCTCGAAGCCCAGGGTCACGAGGTCTCGCGCATCGCCGCCGGAGCGCCGGCGGACCTCGACGGGCGGGTGCTCGTCGTGTGCTCGACCACGGGCCTCGGAGACGTGCCCCAGAACGTCGAGCCGCTCTTCCAGTCGCTGTCGAGCGCGCGGCCGGACCTCGGCGCGGTGCGCTACGGCGTCATCGGCATGGGCGATCGGAACTACAAGGAAACCTTCTGCGGCGGACCGCGGAAGTGGGACGCGCTGCTGTCGTCGCTCGGGGCCACGCGGGTGGGCGAGCCCCTCGAGCTCGACGCGACCGACCATCCCTGCCCCGACGAGGACGCGGTCGCCTGGGTCTCCGGATGGATGGCCGAGGGCTGACGCCGGACCGCCGGACGCTCAATCGTTGGCGCCGGGGCGGGATGCGGAATAGCCTCCGCCGCGGCCGCGGTTCCACGCAGCGCCAATCCCCATGACCCAACGAACGTCCAAGCTCGCCCCCGCGAAAGCCGCCCTCGCCCTGACCTTCGCGCAGCTCCTGGGCTGCGGCGGGAGCCTCATCCCCAACACGGACGTGCCCGACAGCGCGGAGAACCGTCGGGTCGTGGACTTCGTCGAGCAGTACCGGCTCGCGATGGAGGAGCGCAACCCCGCCCACATCCTGGCGCTGGTGTCGCGGGACTACTACGACGACAACGGCACGCCGAGCACCGACGACGACGTCGACTACGCGGCGCTGCAGGACCAGCTGCTCCGGCTGACCGAGGACATCCTTGAGGTCCGTTACGAGATGCGGTACCGCCGGGTGGTGTTCCGCGCCGATCGCGTCCTGGTGGACGTCACGTACACGGGTCGGTTCAAGACCCGCACCGCCGAGGGCGAGCGGTGGACGCGAAGGCTCGCCGACAACCGCCTCGAGATGGTCCTCGACGGCGGCGGTGCGTACCGGATCCTCTCCGGACTCTGAGACGACCGCAGCCGCGCGTTCCAGGCCGAGCCGGCGTCGGGTCGCCGGACGCGGGGCCGACATCGTGGATCGGCCGTGAGAGTCGTTTACCCGCGGGGCCCGTACCGGTATCCTCTCGCCCTCACGGGATGAGCAGCACCGGCGACATCAAGCAGAGCGGCAAGGCCGCTCCGACCTCGAAGGGCGCACCCGACGTGCCGCGCGGGGCATCCTCGTTCGAGACGCTCCGTGGGCTCTCCGAGCGGCACGGCATGCCCGGGATCGACCTGAGCCAGGTGGTGATCCCGGCCGCGACGCTCCGCATGCTGCCGCTCGCCGTGGCCCGGCGCGCCCAGGCCCTGCCGTTCTCCCGGACGGAGCAGGAGATCCACGTCGCGCTCGGAGATCCCGGACAGACCCGGATCGTCGAGGAGATCGAGTTCGCGACCGGGCGGACGGTGCGCCCTTACGTCGCGATCGCCCAGCACCTCGAGAACGTGCTCGTCGAAGCGCATCGCGCGGTCGCGGCGGGCGCGTCGCACCACATCGGTCCCCGTGCGCCGCGCGACTATCTCGTGTCCCTCGGTCTGCAGGCGCCCGGGGCGCCGGAGGCGAACGACGACTCCGTGGCGATGCCCGCGCCGCGCCCCGGCCAGCGAACCGGCGCGGGCCCGAGCGGACCTGCCCTCGACCCGGCCTTCGGCTCGCGCATCGCGCCGTTGCCGACGACCCGTCCACGACGACCCACCCCGGACCTCCCGCCGCTCGCCCGCACGGTGCTCATCGCCGACGCCGACGACGAGGCGCGGCGGATGCTACGGGACGCGCTGACCGCGCGCGGCTTCGCCGTCGTCGAGGCCCGAAGCGGCAGCGAGGCCCTGCAACAGGTCCGGGAACGCACGCCGGACGTCCTCGTGCTCGACGTGCAGTTGCCCGAGATCCCGGGGTTCGAGATCTGCCGGCGCATCCGCGCGAGCCAGCGCTACGGCCACATCCCGATCGTGCTCAGCAGCGCGGTGCATCGAGGGTGGCGTTTCGTGGCGGACCTGAAGGACTCGTTCGGCGTCCCGTGGTTCCTCGAGAAGCCGTTCGCCCTTCCCCGCGTCTTCGCGGCGGTGGAGGCCGCGCTGCGAGAGCCCGGACGAGCGCCCGAGGAACCGGAGCCGCCGCCCGCGCCGGAGGCGAGCGAAGCGCTCGCGGCCGGCATCGAGGCCTACCGCTCGGGCGATCTACCGACCGCGATCGCGTACCTCCGGCGGGGGGTCGACGCCGATCCGGCGGCCTTCCGGCTGCGTTACCACCTCGGGCTTCTCTACGGCCGGAGCGAGGACGTGTTCGGCGCGATCCAGGAGCTGGAGGCGGCGGTCGAGCTCTCGCCGAATCATTTCTCGTCCCTCAAGAACCTCGCGATCCTGCAGGAGCGGGCCGGCTTTCGTCGGCGCGCGTTCGAGACCTGGGCCAGAGCGCTCGACTCCGCCCCGGATGATGAAACCCGCCGTGGGATCAAAGATCACCTCGTGAGCCTGCTCTAACGGCTGTGACCGGAGATGGCGCCGGATGAAGTTTCTCTGCCCCAGTTGCAAGACGAAGTACCAGATCGCCGATGAAAAGGTGGTCGGGCGCACCCTCAAGATGGACTGCCGGAAGTGCAGTCTGGCGATGGTGCTGAGGGGCGACCTCCCGCTCGGGGACGACGGCGCGCTCGTGGTCGTTCCGGCGGCCAAGCCCGCAGGCTCGGCGGCGGCCGCACCGAAGCCCGCCTCGGCCGAGAGCGGCGCCGCGCGGCCGGCCCCCTCGATGGTGGGCCGCGTCGCCACCCCGATCGCCGCGCCCTCCGCGACGACGTCTCAGAGCATGCACGCGTCGAAGGCCGCCCCGAGCGCCGTCGAGCCGGGGCCGCTCGAGCAGTGGCATGTCGCCATCCGGGACGTGCCGGTCGGACCTCTCTCGCGCGACGAGCTGGCCCTGAAATTTGCGACGGGCGACGTGCAGCCCGACTCGCTGGCGTGGCGCGAGGGGTATGACGACTGGAAGCCGGTAAAGGACATCCCGGCCCTGGCTCCGATGCTGCGTCGCGGCCGGCCCGTGGCGCCGGCCGCGCCCGTCCGGCCCGCCGCCGCGTCTGCGTTTCAAGACTTCGCTGGGGAGGATTACGATCTCGAGCCGACCCGCGTCGGCGCCTCCCTCGAAGCGCTCGCCGCAGAAGCCGAGCTGGCCGCGCGCTCGGTCGGCCTGGCGAGCCCCGCGAAGTCGGCTCCGTCGGTCGCGAAGGC
>CAIKNO010000748.1 GCA_903828805.1 uncultured Sandaracinus sp.
ACTTCGAGAAGAAGAAGGGCTTCGCGCCCGTGGGCTTCCAGCTCTTCGCGTCGATGGCCCAGGTGCTCGAGCCCCTCGACGCCATCGCCGTGGTCCGGCACCACAAGACGCTCGCGATGGGCAACTACCGGAAGGCGGCGGCGGAAGGGAACTTCTTCCTCCGCGGCTTCAACCATCTCTTCCTGGCGAAGAAGCCCGAGCGTTCCACGGGACCTTCACCGCGTCGCCGCGCCCGATGATCCGCGAGAGCGCGGGTCCGCCCCCTTCATGGTGGCGCGGTCCGCCCGACGCGCAGCAGACTCAAGGCCCGAGGATCTCGGCCATGTACGCGGGCTCGTCGTAGCAGAGGTGGCTGCGGGCGAACCCCGGCTGCTGGGCGCGCTCGCCGAGGGGTCGATCCCCGCCGCGGTCCATCAAGCACCCGTCCTCGTCGAGGTCGTTGTGGAACGCGGTCGGTGCGCCGTAGGGCTGCGCCATGCCGAGCGAGTGACCGAACTCGTGCGCTGCGGTCTCGCCGACGATGGACGCCAGCGCGTCGAAGGCGCGACGCACCACCTCGACCCTGGACGCCGCCCCTTCGCCGGAGAGCTCGGCGAGCGTCGCGGGCTCGGCGCGAACGGCATCGAAGAGCGCGTCGAACAGGGGTTCGGGCTCCGGGGAGCTCGGGGGCCGCGGGACGGGCAGGTCCGGATGGCTCGACCACCACAGCATCGATTCCACGAACACGCCGCCGAACCCCGGGAACCCGTCCATCTGCGTCTCGGCGTTGGCGCCGCCGATCTGGTCGAAGAGACGGAGGTTCCCGACGTCCTTCCCGGCGGAGTTGTCGAAGCCGAAGAGCCCATTGCCGTTGGGATCGGGGCCACCGACCTCGAGCACCGCGAAGGCCGTCGCGTCGAAGTCCGTGGGCGTCTCGAGCCGCACGTCGACCTCGTAGCCCGCGTAGATGTCCTCGATGCGACGGACGATGGCCGGCTCGATGGTCCCCGCCGCGCTCGAGAGCCCGAAGCGGTCGAGGGTGTCGTAGAACCCGTCGAGGAAGCGAAGCGCGACCACCTGCCGCACCGGCCCGAGCACGAACCGGAAGGGCACGGGCGCCCCTTCGAGCTCGTCGCGGCCCGCGATGACGATGGGGGTCGCCATGCCCGCGAGCGCCCCACGCGCGGCGCCGAAGATCCGCGCGACGAGCGCCCCGTCCCGCGCCTCCGCGTCGAGGACCAGCTCGACGGTGTCCCCCGACACGAAGCGCGGCACGAGCTCGGCGGGCCCGAACGCCGACGCCGCGCCGTCCCGCGCGGTGAACGTCCCCTCGAGCCGCAAGAGCGTCGTCTCGGTGGGCCGGTCGGCGCCTCCGAGGAACCCGGCGCCCCGCACGGTCAGGACCGAGCCGACCGACGCCATCGTCGGGCTCACCGAGTAGAGCTCCGGTCCCGCGAAGCGCACCGTGCACGCCTGCGCCGCGCTCTGCCGCCGCGCGCCGGAGCGGAGCGTCGAGTCCACCTGCATCGTCCCGCTGAACGTGCCCGGCGAGAGCCCGCCGAGGTCAGTCGTCAACACGACCAGGCCCCGGTCCCGGCCCGTGCGCTCCGCAGGCAGCACGGGGAGGCGGGCATCGACCGCGCTCGTCGCCCCGCCCACGAGGCGGGTGAAGGTCCCGACGAAGTGCGCCTGCGTGTCGCCTTCCGTCGCGGACACGAAGCCGTCGCCGCGGAGCACCGCGACCTCGTTGCGATGCACCTCGCCCGAGGGCGCGGCGTCGACCGTCAGACCGAGCGCGGTCGCCACCGTCCACCGGTCGCGGAAGGCCTCGCTCCGGGTGCCCTGGCCGTCGAGCGTGAGGGTGACGTCCGCGTCGCCGTCCCCGAGGACCGCGACGACCTCGGGGCTCACCTCGAAGAGGTGCTCGCCCCTCACCGTGTGCGGCAGGGCTGTCAGGACGAGGTCCGTGCCGAAGGCCTCGACGTGGAGGGACGGGGTGCGACCCACCCTGTCGAGGGACATGCCGGTCACGCGCAGGACCGTGCCCTCGAGCACCGGGGTCGCCGCCTCGACGGCGGTGATGCGCGGCCGCACCCGGAACGGATCGCGCGCGGAAGGCGCTTCCCCGCAGGCCACCGTCGAGGCGCCGAGCGCGGCGAGCGAGGCGAGCGCCGTGCACCGCGCGAACGTGGCGAGGGTCTCGACGGACGTCCGTCCCCCGCGCCCTCGGCCCTCGGCGGACCGAAGGCCCGCCCTCGCACGTCCGAGGCAACTCATCGCGGCACGCAGGCGAGGTGGAGCGCGCCCCCGAGGTCCCGCACCGACCCGCACGTGTAGCCCTCGGCCGTCCGGCATCGGGCCGCGTCGCTCTCGCACTCGAGCACGCAGGTGTTGCTCCCCGAGACGGCCGCGCAGTAGGTGCCGGTCTCGCAGTCGGCGTTCGAGCGGCACCCCGCGCGGGCGCAGTATCCGCCCGCCCACGGCAAGCAGGCCCGCTGCGCGCCGCACGCGTCCGCGGAGCGGCACGAAGCGCCGTTCGCGCCGGCGCCGCGCAGCCCGCAGGCCCGGCCCTCGGGGAACCACTTGCAGCCCTCGGTCGAGCGACACTCGGTGTTGTCGATGCACCGCTGGCCGCAATGACGCTGCGCGCCGCCCGGACCGTATCCGGGACACAGGTGCGCGGCGGGGCAGTCCGAGACCACCGAGCACGTGTTGGGCACGCACACCCCGGCCTCACACATCAGCCCCGGCGCGCAGGCCGCGGTCGTGGCGCAGGTGCTGAGCGGGGTGACGATCACGTCTCCGAGGTACGTGTTCGCCGCCATCGAGAAGCCGTACACGCGGACGAAGTACGTCCCCCCCGCGGTGACGGGGGCGTCGATGATCTCCTCGTCGCCGGTCCCGGTCGACGACGCGATGCGCGCGCCGGTGGGCCCCTGCAGTTCGAGATCGATGTCTCCGATCGCCGCGTCGAAGAGCAACTCCACGTGGATGGTGCTCGCCGCGCCGACGGTGACGGCGATGAAGTCGTCGTCGCCGGGGCACACGGTGCCCTCGAAGGCCGGGCCCGTGAGGCGCCGCGCGGCCGCGCGTGTGTCGTCGGGCTCGAGCGTGTCGTCGCTGCAGCAGGCCATCGGCATGCGGGTGATCGACAGATCGTAGGGACCCTGGGCCGTGCGGTATCCGTAGACCTGCGCGTACACCCGCCCGACGTCCCCGAGGCAGTACGAGGCCGTCTCGGTGTCGGTGACGCCTGCGCTCGTCGCGAGGATGGTGCCGGACGACGAGAGGAGCCTCAGGTCGAGGTCCCCTTCGCCGGCCCGGATGCCGCTGACGCGCACCGTCACGAGGTCGCGGAACGCCCCGTCGATGCGGAAGGTGTCGAGGTCCCCGCTGCAGACCGAGAGGCTGGGGTACGACGTCGACGTCGTGCGCGTCGCGGCGGCGATGGCGTCGTTGGGCTCGAGGCTGTCGGCGGTGCACATCGCGGTGCCGCCGCCGCACACGGTCCCCGCGTCGCCGCACGCGCGCGCCGTCGCGCCCTCGAGGGTCGCGCGATCGCCGCAGGTGCCGGTCGCGCACGGGGTCCCCGACGCGCACGAGGTCAAGCAGCGGGCGCCGCCGGCCGAGGCTGCACAGATGCCGGATGCGCACTCGCTCGACCGCGTGCACGACGCGCAGGGCTCGAGCGTGCCACCGGTCCCTGCGCCGCCCACGGCCTCGAACGACGTGACGGGCGTGTCGGTGCGGTGGTCGCAGGCGGTGCCGGTCGCGTCGTCGTTGTCGGTCGCGCTCGCCACGTAGAACACCTGCGTCGAGCTGCCCTCGGCGAGGCCGAGCGAAGGAATGCGCGCGCGGAACGAGCCGTCGGGCTCGGCGTCGAAGACGACCTGCGCGAACGTCGTGAGGTCGGGCGCGCCGAGATCGGCCGGCGGCTCGGTGGACCAGTAGAGGAGCGGCGCGTCGCGCAGGCCCGCATCGTCGCGGGCCTCGAGCCGCACGTCGTATCCGCTCGCGCTGGTGACCCGCTCGCCCTCGAGGGGGCTGCGCAACGTGAGGGACGGAGCGGCACCGGGGCACCCGGCGCTGCCGCCGGTGCGGAGCACGGCGACGAAGTCGTGGGGGACGGGGGGATGATCACCGTCGTCCGCTTGCAGCTCGAGGGTCCACCGCTCGCTGGCGGCGATCTGATCGCCGGTGGGGCACCACTCGAACGTCGCGCTCTTGGGGCCGGCCGAGATCAAAGCCGCCCCCGCGGGGAACGCCGAGCGCTCGAGGATGTCCACCACCGGGCTGTCGTCGTCGCGGATCTCGATGTCGAAGCGCACGCACGGGTCCCGCGCGAGATCGAACGTGCCCCCCGCGCCGGGCCGCAGGAACACGGGAGCGGCGTCGGCCGAGGGCTGCACTTCGACGACCATCGTTTCGGTGTCGAAGACCTCGCCCGAGGTGGACGTCACGCTGAAGGCGAGCTCGTGCACGCCCACGTGGCCCGCGAGCGGGGTCCAGCGGAACTCGCCGCCCGACGGCGAGCCGCTGATCGCGCTCGAGGTCTCGAAGCCGGCCAGCATCGGCGCGGCGACCCGGTAGCGCACGGCGCGGCCGCCGGGGTTGTCGACCACGAGCGAGACCGTGAGTGTCTCGTTGGCGCGGACCTCCTGGCGCGAGAGGGGCAGCAGCGTCGGCCGCTCCCCGCCGCCGCACGCGCCGAGGGCGAGGGCCATGCACCCGAGGACACCGAACCGAAGACGATCGAGGAAAGCTCCCATGCGGGGGCGATCCTAGCGTACGTTAGGCCTTCCCACGATGTGTCGCCTCTTCGGCTTTCGCAGCGTCATCCCGAGCCAGATGCACCGCTCGCTCATCGCGGCGGACAACGCGCTCGGGCGCCAGAGCGAACGCCACCCCGACGGCTGGGGTGTCGCGTACTACGTCGATGGCGCGCCCCACGTCACGCGCAGCCCGGCGCACGCGCTCGGCGATGCGCTCTTTCATCGCGTGAGCGGCGTGGTCTCGAGCGAGACCGTGCTGGCCCACGTGCGCAAGGCGACCCAGGGCGCCCTCACGGTGCTCAACTGCCATCCGTTCCAGTACGGACGCTGGGTCTTCGCGCACAACGGCGACGTGCCGGGGTTCCTCGACACCCACCGCGAGGCGCTGCTCTCCGAGGTCGACCCGCGGCTGAGGCGGTTCGTCCTCGGCGAGACCGACAGCGAGACGATCTTCTTCATGCTGCTCACGCGCCTCGAGGCGCTCGGGCCCCTCGCGCAGCCGAAGGCCGCGGAGGACGTGATGGCGGCGCTCGCCGCGACCCTCCGCGACGTGGACAGGATCGCGGTGCAGCCCGACGGGAAGGCGAACCTGATGACGTGCATCGTCACCGACGGCACGACGATGGTCGCGCACCAGGGCGGCAAGGAGCTCTTCCTCTCGACCTACAAGAAGCGCTGCTCGGACCGCGAGTCGTGCGCGAGCCTCGCCCCCCACTGCGAGGCGCCGACGACCACGGGGCGGGTGAACCACCTCGTGCTGTCGAGCGAGCCCCTGCATGGCGAGAACGTGTGGGAGCCGCTCGCGCCGGGCGAGATGGTGGGCGTCGACGTGCGCATGATCCTCGAGCGTCGGAGCGCTGCGGGGCCGCGCCGTCTCCCGCTCGCCTGACCGCCTTCGCCGGCGTGGAAAGTGGACCCTCGGCGGCACGGGTCTTGACCGAGGAGGTCTGCGGGCCCGACAGTCGGGCGTGACCTTTGCCCCGATCCGCGCCCACGTTCGCGTGCCCTCGACCCGTCACCGGTCGGCCCGCGCGCTCTCGATCGCCCTGCTCGTGATGGGCTCGACGGCGTGCACCTCGACCGCACGCCTGAGCGGGCGCTGGGTGCTGCTCACCGGCAACA
>CAIKNO010000749.1 GCA_903828805.1 uncultured Sandaracinus sp.
CCCGCACCCGCGCCGGTCACCAGGGTCACGTCACTCACGGCCGCGCCTCGCTTCTGAAGTCGCCTCGGACGTCCGCAGGGTAGCCCCGGACCCCGGGTGCAGCACAAGCCCCCTGTGCCCCGACACCGTCGAGTCGAGCGTCGCGGTCTGTCGTCGCGTCGATCACCGCTTGCCGAGCCCGGTGCTGCCGAAACCGCGCTCCCCTCGTTCGGTCGACGCAAGGGAATCGACGACCGACACCGCCACGCGCGCGATCGGCGCCACGACCAGCTGCGCCACGCGATCGCCAGGCTGGATGACGTGAACCTCGGCCCCGTGATGGACGAGGAGCACATGGATCTCGCCGCGGAAATCCTCGTCGATCGTCCCGGGTGCGTTCAGAACCGTGATCCCGTGTCGCGCCGCGAGCCCGCTCCGTGGACGGATCTGACCTTCGTGTCCGGGAGGGAGCGCCACCGCAACGCCCGTCGGAACCTTGCACACCGCGCCTGGCCGCAGTTCGATCGGCGAGTCGATGGCGGCCGCGAGGTCGAGGCCCGCCGCGCCTTCGGTGGCGTACGCGGGAATCGTGGCCTCGGCGTGGAGCCTCTTGACCTCGAGTGTCGTCATCCGGCGGTCCTGTCCCATCCAACAAAAAAAACACCCCGGAACGCGCGAGCGCACCGGGGTGTCCACTCAGCCCCGAGGCCGAAGACCGCGCTCAGTCGCGGCGGTCGTCGTCACGGCGGGGCGCATCGCCGCCGCCACCCGACGGAGCGCCGCCGCCCTCGCCGCCCTGCGGGCGGTCCGCGCGCGGGCCACGGTCACGGTCGCGCGAGTCACGGTCGCGCGAGTCACGGTCACGCGGGCCCCGATCGCGCGGGCCCCGATCGCGCGGCCCACGGTCGAACCTGTCACCGCCGCGATCGCCACCTCGATCACCACCGCGGTCGCGGCTGTCGCGCGCAGGGCGCTCGACATAGCCCTCGGGCTTCGGAAGCGCGGCCTTGCGGGACAGCCGAACGCGGCCCGTCTGGTCGACGTCGCTCACCACGACCTCGACCTCGTCGCCGAGGTTCATCACGTCCTCGACGCGCTCCACACGCTCCCATGCGAAGTCGGAGATGTGGCAGAGCCCATCGGTGCCCGGCATGATCTCGAGGAACGCGCCGTAGGGCTCCACGCGCTTCACGATGCCCTTGTAGGTCTTGCCGACCTCGGGTTCGCTCGTCAGGCCGCGGATGATGTCGAGCGCGCGCTCGGCCGCCTTCGGGTCGGACGAGGCCACGTGCACCGTCCCGTCGTCCTCGATGTCGATCTGCGCACCCGTCTGCTCGACGATGCCCTTGATCGTCTTGCCGCCGGGGCCGATCACGAGGCGGATCTGGTCGGGCTTGACCTTGATGGTCGTGATGCGCGGCGCGTAGCGGCTGAGCTCCGCGCGCGGCGCCGGCATCGCCTCGATCATCTTGGCCAGGACGTGAAGCCGGGCATCCTTCGCCTGGGAGAGCGCCTGCGTCATGATCTCCCGGCTGAGGCCGGCTACCTTGATGTCCATCTGGATGGCCGTGACGCCCTTGCGCGTCCCGCAGACCTTGAAGTCCATGTCGCCGAGATGGTCCTCGTCACCGAGGATGTCCGTCAACACCGCGTAGCGATCGCCCTCCATGATGAGGCCCATCGCGACGCCCGCGACCGGGGCCTTGAGGGGAACGCCCGCGTCCATGAGCGCGAGCGCACCACCGCAGACCGTGGCCATCGAACTCGAGCCGTTCGACTCGGTGATCTCGCTGACGATCCGGATGGTGTACGGGAACTCTTCCTTCGTCGGCACCATCTGAGCGAGCGCACGCTCGGCGAGGTTGCCGTGGCCGATCTCGCGGCGGCCGGGGCCACGCATCGGCTTCACCTCGCCGACGCTGTACGCCGGGAAGTTGTAGTGAAGGAGGAAGCGCTTCCAGGTGTTGCCCTCGAGCGCGTCGATCCGCTGCTCGTCCGTCGACGTGCCGAGCGTCGCGGTCACGATGGCCTGCGTCTCACCGCGGGTGAACAACGAGCTTCCGTGCACGCGGGGAAGCAACCCCGCCTCGATCGAGATCGGCCGGACGGTGAGGAAGTCCCGGCCGTCGACGCGGCGCTTGTCCGTCAGGACCTGCTCGCGCATCTCCGTGTACTTGAGGTCCTCGAACGCCTCCTTGATCTCCTTCTCCTTGTCGGCGCCGAGTTCGGCCACGAGCTTGCTCGAGACCTCCTTCTTCACCTTCTTGAAGAGGTCATAGCGCTCGTGCTTGACCGGCGTGTTGATGGCCTTGCGCAGGCCGTCGGTGGACGCCGCGCGGACCTTCTCGGCGATGCCGGGCGTCTTGGCCGGCGGATTGAAAGCCCACTTCGTCTCACCCACGGCTTCGCGGAGCTGCTCGAAGAGCTCGATCGCGGGCTGGATCGCCTGCTTGCCGAAGAAGATCGCCTCCACGAGGTCCGACTCGGACATCTCGGTGGCCTCGCCCTCGACCATCACCACGGCGTCCTTGCTCGCCGAGACGACGAGCTCGCAGTCGCTCTTCTCCTGCTCGGCGTAGGTCGGGTTCGCGACCCACTTGCCGTCCACGCGCCCGACGCGGACGCCGCCGACTGGGCCAGCCCACGGGATCGGCGACATGTGCAACGCGGCGCTCGCGCCGAGCATGGCGAGGACGTCGGTCGGGTTCTCGTGGTCGAACGAGAGCACCGTCGCGATGACCTGGATCTCGTTGCGATAGCCCTCGGGGAAGAGGGGTCGGCACGGACGATCGATCAGACGCGACACGAGGATCTCGGCGTCGCGAAGCCGCCCTTCCCGCTTGAAGAACCCGCCCGGGATCTTGCCGGCGGCGAACGTCTTCTCGACGTACTCGACGCTGAGCGGAAGGAAGTCGATGCCCGGACGCGGCTCCGTCGTGCCGCACACGGTCACCAGGACCATCGACTCGCCGCAGGTGACGAGACATGCGCCGTGCGCCTGCTTGGCGATGCGGCCGGTCTCGAGGGTGACGAC
>CAIKNO010000750.1 GCA_903828805.1 uncultured Sandaracinus sp.
GAGCGAACCCACCGCGAGGATGCCCGCGGTCTGGGCCGTCTTGCTCTCCGTCAGTCGCTCCACCTTGCTCCCGCGATCCGGTCGCCGACAGGCTATCGCCCGGCGTCTCCGGGGAGCAAGAACGCCGCGGGCGGCGGAGGCCCCGACGCGGGGTGAGCGTCAGAGTCCGGGGTACGCGTGGTCGAGCCGCACGACCTCGCTGCACGGTCGACACATCGCGTTCGCGAGCCCCGAGTTCCGGCGGGTGCGGCCGGCGACGGCCTTGAAGACGGCGCCGCTCTGCACCTCGTCGCACACGAGGCACGGATTGAGGCTCCCGTCGGGCAGGTGGTACGGACGGTCGAGCCAGCGCAGGCAGGTCGCGCCGCAGGCCGCGCGGGTGTGCTCCGTGTTGAACGCCCAGATCTGCGCGCACGGCGCGCTGAAGCCCAGCGCCTCGAGGCACGCCGAGAGCCCGGCGAAGTCGCCGACGTTGGACAGGCCGCACGCGCGCACCGGGGCGGTGAGGTCGGGGGTGCCGGCGTATACGGCCAGGTCCGCCAGCGTCGAGCATTGGCCGCACGCGCCCGCGTGGGTGACGATCGCGCCCGCGGACGCCGCCTCGGCGGCCCCGGTGAACGTGCGCAGACGGTATGCAGCCGGACCCTCGAATTGCACCGCGCAGACGGTGCCCTCGGGGTCGGGCGCCGGCGCCGGCGCCGCGTAGGGATCGGCCGCCAGCGGCTGCGGCGGATCGAGCGCCACCGTCGCCCGCAGCGCCGCGAGGTCGGCCTCGTCCCACGCGCGCGGGGTGAACGCGTCGTCGCCGCAGCCGCACACGGGTCGGCATCGAAGGTCGTCGAGGCCGGTCTGCGGACCGGGCACCCCGAAGAGGGCCCCGCATGGATCGACGCCCGCGTCGGGTCCGGCGTCGGGTCCGGCGTCGAGGGCCGGCGGGCTCGGCGCGCACGCGGCGAGCAGCGCGAGCAGCGCGATGCCGGGACCGCGCACGGGCCTCACCCTGCGCGCTCGGTCGACGGCACCGCGTCGACCGAGAGGACCCCGAGGTCGCTGCGGCCGTGGCCCTCGCTGATGAGAGCGTCCATGCGGGCACGCAGCCCGGGGAGCACCCCGAGCGCCTGCGTCCCGGCCGCGTCGATCATGAGCGAGACGTCCTTGCGGGCCATCGTCAGCTCGAAGCTCGCGCGGTGGTCTCCGGACGCCATGCGCGCGCCGCGCCCTGCGATGATGCTCCCGAGCGGGAAGCGCGACACCAGCCCCATCACCTCGGCCGGGGAGACGTCGTTGTTCACCGCGAGCGCGAACACGTCCGCGAGCGCGCCTGCGACCGAGATCAGCAGGCCGTTGCCGACGAGCTTGAGCGTGGCGGGGCGCGACGCGTCCTCCCCGAGGAGCAGGAGCTCGCCGGTCATCGCGCGCAACGAGGGCGCCCAGCGTTCCACGTCCGCCGACGCCCCCGCGCAGAGCATGGTCCCCGAGGCGGCGCGGGCGTTCGGGGGTCCCATGAACACCGGGCAACCCAGGAAGGGCACGCCCTCCGCGGCGAGCCGCAGCTGCCGGGCGCGGGCCCCGGTCGGGGAGACCGTCGTGTGATCGAAGATCGGCACGCCCGGGCCGAGGGCGGGGCGCAACGCCGCGAGCACCTCGTCGACCGCGTGATCATCCGACAGGCAGAGATGAACCCGCGCGGCCCCGGCGACCGCCTGCGCGGGGTCCGCGGCCACCTGGGCCCCGTGCGGCTCGAGCGCGCGCGCTTTCTCGAGGGAGCGGTTCCACACCACCACGCGCTCGCCGCGCCCCAGCATCCCTTCGACAAACCCCGAGCCCAGCAAGCCGGTGCCCAACCATGCGACGTGACCCATGCACGCGAGGGTGGGGGGCCGGGGGACGGGTTGCAAACCCCCTCGCGGATCGTGGGGCTCCAAACACCGCGCGGGTCCCTCGGGCATCAAGGTCCTCGAGACCCGGGACGACCGAGCGAAGGACAGCCCGCCACCCCGCCGGGCCGGCACGCCTCGACGAGGACGTGGCGCGCGGCCGCAAGATCAGGGGCGTGCGCCAGCGCGGTGTGCGCATGCCTCACGGCCCGCTCGGCCTCTCCGAGCACGAGCGCCGCGCGCGCGGCCACGAGGCGCACCGCCGGGTCGTCCGGTGTGGCCTGCAGCAGCGACTCCATCGCGGCGAGCGCGTCCGCCGCGCGGCCGCGGAAGACGCCCACGGCCGCGAGGCGGATGGCGGCTTCTCGGCCGAGCACCGGGTCTCCGAGCACGGCCTCGAGGTCCGCGACCGACGCGTCGAGCTCCCCGTCTCGAGCGCGGAGCACGCCGCGAACGAGCCGCGGCGCGGCGGCGTCGGGCACGCGCTCGAGGGCGGCCGCCGCGACCTCGCCCGCGGCTGTCGGGCGTCCCAGACGAAGCTCGCACCAGGCGAGCAGGCCCGCGGACTCGGCGTCGTCGGGCGCGAGCTCCACGAGGCGCAGCAGCTGGGCCCGCGCGGCCTCGAGCCGCCCCGAGCGCGCGAGCGAACGCGCGAGCGCCGCCCGGGGAAGGACCCGCGCCGGATCGAGCGCGAGGGCCCGGGCATACGCCGCCCGCGCCTCGTCGTCTCGTCCCCGTCGCTCGAGCACGACGCCCAGATCGCCCCACGCCTGGGGGAAGTCTTCTCGCAACGAGAGGGCCGCCCGGAGCTGCCCCTCGGCCTGCTCGAGGGCCCCGCGGGCGAGGCTGACGAGGCCGAGGTTCGCCCACGCCTCCGGCAGGTGAGGCGCGAACTCGAGGGCGAGGCGGAGGCGCGCTTCGGCGCGATCGAGGGCGCCCTCCGCGAGCAGCGCCGCGCCGGCGTCGTTGTGCACGAGGGCCGACGCGGGCATCGACGCGCCGCCGCAGCCGAAGGTCCCGAGCGTCTGCACCGCGACCGCGAGGAGCGCGCCGAGGTGCACCCGCGCGCGCCACCCTCGACGAACGAGCATGCGGCCCTGGGGCGCGATGGGCAGCGTCGGCGTCGAGGCCGTGGGAGCGGGCGCGGAACGTGCGATGCGATGGACGGACATGGCGCGCCCCATCGACCGCGGATCCTCGGCGTTGCGGGGCGTCGCGAGCGACGTCGGGTCTTCCCTCCGGACGGGACGACCCGCGCGCGGCGGACGCGGTCCACGCGGCGGACGCGGTCCACGCGGCGGACACGGTCCGCGCGGCGGACACGGTCCACGCGGCGGACGCGGTCCGCGCGGCGGCGCTCAGAAGCGCGCGTCCTCCATCGTCACGTCGTAGCCCGCGGCCATGCCCGGCGGATGCAGCGGCACCGCGTCGCACGAGGTGTCTCCGGCCGCATCGACGTGCACGACCACGTCCGCGACCCGCCACATCGCCCCGACGCCGAGGCCCCCGGAGCGCCCCGTGAAGCCGCTGATGGTGTCCGGGGCCACGCCGTAGCTCGCGGCCCGACGGCCGCCGCAGTAGACGTTGACGACGGGCCGGGCCGCCCGCCCGGTGAAGTTCTGCACCATGATCCGGAAGCGCTCGCCATCCCGCGGGGCGTCGACGTTGATGTTCTCCGGGACGCCGATGCCCTCCGACAGGTTGTTGTCGATGTCGAGGCGCGGGTTCGCGCACGCCCCGAAGATTCGCCACTGCGGACCGAGCGGACCGCCCTCGCACGCCGAGAGGGGACTCGACGCATAGCCCCAGTCGGCGCGCGGGTAGAGGCCGCCCGAGCCCGGCAGCGTGCCGCGGATCTGGGCCTCGCAGTCGTGCCAGCCGCAGGCCTCGCGCGCGGGCTGGAACGCGTCGTTGGTGTCGATGTACCAGTTGCCGGTGTAGCCGGGGCGCGAGAGGAAGAGGTCGAGGTCCTGCGACGTGCTCTCGGGATAACACATCTCGATGCGCAGCCCGGGGCCGCGCACGTGCACGATCCAGGTGCACGTGATGGTCTCCCCGCCCGACGTCACGACGGTCATGGTCACGGTGTAGTCGCCGCTGAGGGTCGGCTCGAAGATCGCGGTCTCGTTGCGGTCTCCGGTGAGCGTGTAGCTGCGGCGGGGCAGGATCGACTCGCACGGGCCGCCCTCGACGGTCCACATCCAGCTCCGCGCGGTGCCCCGATAGAAGTCCGCGCCTCGGAGCGGGTAGGCCACGAAGGGCTGGCCGTCGGGCACCCGCGGGTCGGACGGTCCGGGGCACTCGACCTCGGGCACGCAGCCGACGACCTCGTCGGTGCATCCGTTGCAGTCGTTGTCGAGGGCATCGCAGACCTCGATGCCCGGCGCGAAGCCGCCCTCGCAGGCGCCCCAGACGCCCCCGAATTCGCCCGCCGTCACGCACTGCTGCATGCCGTCGGCGCACGCCCCCACGCCACGTCGTCCGGGGGGGCCACGGAAGCACGTCTGCACCTCACCCGGTGTGCACGGACAGTTCTCGTCGACGCGGCCGTCACAGTCGTCGTCGATCTGATTGCAGAGGCCCGCCGCGCGCTCGTCGACCTCGGTCAGGCATCCCGTCGGCACCATCGCGGACGCGGGGCAGAGGTCCTCGACGACCATGCCCGCTTCCCCGTCGAGGTCGTAGATGCTGCCGCCATCCCGGAGCGTCGGCGCGCCACCGTCCATGCCCGCGTCGGGGTCGAGGCCCGGCACCCGCGGATCGAGCGCGTCCGGCACTCCGTCCCCGTCGGTGTCGCGGGGCGGGGTGCTCAGATCGTCGTCGCCCGCCTCCGTGCGGTCGGGGATGCCGTCGCCGTCGCTGTCGGTGTCCCGTGCGTTCGGAATCCCGTCCCCGTCGAGATCGCCCGCGCCCTCGACCGCATCGCAGATCGTGTCGAAGTCGGCGTCCTCGCAGAACGCGCTGCCATCGACGGCGGCCTCGACGGCCGCATCGCGGGCGGGTCGCGACCTCTCGTTGCCGCAGGCGCAACCGACGACGACGAGGGGCAAGAGGCCGAGCAGCAAGAGTCCGAAGCGCGCGCGGGACATCGGACGAGCGTACACCAAAGGACGCCGGCCCCCGCAGGGGCCGGACGGGACCTCAGAGCGCCGTCGGCGGGACGGGCACGGACACGAGCGCGTCGTCTGCGCCGAGGCGGTAGCGCAGCACCCGCGCGGTCCGCGTGAGGACCACGGGCTGACGGAGGATCTGCTGCGAGGCGCCCCCCGGACGCACGACCACGAGGAGCTCGGCGCTCAGGTCGCGCAGCCCGTCTCGATCGTCCCTGCGGACCTCGAAGATCAGGTCGCCCGCCTCGCGCTCGGTGATCCGCACCGCCAACAAGCCGTGCTCGACGCCCTCGCCCGGCACCTGTTCGAACGACTCCGGATCCTCGATGCCGGGGTGGTGGACCCGGAAGCGCGGAGCGTCCTCCGGGTGCTCCCAGGTGAGCGCGGCGAAGACCTCGGGCGGGCTCCGCAGGACCCCGGTCTCGCGCCAGCGTCGCCGGACCGCCGACCGCATCGCGTCGTCCTCGGCCGCGCGCTCGAGCCGCGCGAGCCGCACCATCGTCCATCCCCGGGCGAACGCCGCGGCGCCCTCGTCGATGCCGTCCTCGGTGCTCTCCGACAGCTGCTGCTCGAGGCGGAGCGCTTCGTCGATGCGGCCCGCACCCGCCGCCGCACGGGCGAGTCGCAACCACACCCCGGCGTCCCCGGGTAGGAGCCGCGCGAGGGTCTGGTATTCGCGGTACGCGTCGTCGGGCCAGCCGTGGGCGCGATAGAGATCGCCGAGGCGGCGGCGGGCCCAAGGGTCGAGCGGCGCGTGCTCGACGAGCTCGCTCCACACGCGACGCGCCTCGCCCTCATCCCCCTGCCTCAACCAGAATTCTCCCACCGCGGTGCGCACCGCGGCGTCCGCGAGCGGCTCGGCGCGCAGCGCACGCGCGACCCGTCGAGCCTCGGGGAAGGCCGACGTCTCCTCGAGCAGCGCCAGCAGGCGCAGGCGCAGATCGAGGTCGTCGGGGAGCACCTCGAGCCACCGCCGCACGAGCGCGAGCCGGGCGGTCGGCGCCGGGCTCTGCCACCACATGCGCGAGAAGAAGGACCAGTCGAGCGCGACCGCGAGCCCGAGCTGCTGCTTGACGTAGGCGACGTCCTCGAGCGAACGCACCCGCGCGAACACCGCCCGACGCAGATGGGCCTCGGTCGCCGGGTCGGCCGCGAGCGCACGGTAGAGGGCCACGCGGCTGCCGAGATCGGGGCTGCGCGCGATCATCATGTCGAGCAGGACGCGGCGGGCGCCCCAGCTCGAGAGCTCGCACTGCGCGCGGGCCTGCCGCCAGACCTCGAGGAGCGCGGACGCTCCCCCCGCCCCATCGAGACGCTCCGCCCACACCGTGCGCCGCTGCTCGAGCGCGAGCCGGGAGGCCTCGGAGCACGTGCGCCGGCTCCCGAGCGCGCGCTCGGACACCTCGAACACGAAGCGGTGAGAGACCGTCACGGCCGCGCCCGCAGTCGAGGGAAAGCGCAGTCCACGCACCTCGGTGAGCACGCACGCCTCGGTGTCGGGATCGGCGAGGCTGCTGCCCCGCACGCCGGCGTCGCGGACGGTCCCATCCCCGTCGACCACGACCTGCACCGTCACCTCGCCCCTCAGGTCGGGGCGCACGAGCGTGCGCCGTTCGTAGCACTGACGCGGGCCCCGCTCGCCGAGGGCCAGCGCCCGCTGCGCTGCGGCGAGGCCGAGCCCGCCGTCTCCGGCCGCGGGACCCGAGGCGAGCGCGTCGGAGGAGAGGAGGTGGCTCTGCCAGGTGGACTCGGGCGCCGCGGCGGCCTCGGCCGGGGTCGCGCCCGCGCCGCGCCGACGCCATCCCTGTCCGTCCGGGCTCAGGTCGATCGCGCGGACCGCCGGCGCACCGCCGCCGAGGCCCCAGGCGAACGCGCTCGGGTCGTGATCGAAGAACGGGA
>CAIKNO010000751.1 GCA_903828805.1 uncultured Sandaracinus sp.
CGCCGACCTGCACCCCGAGCACGGCCACCGCCTCGGCGCGGGGCGCCGAGCGAACGAGCGTGCCGCCGCCGCTCATCGCGCGAAACGTGCGCCGCGAAGCGCCTCGAGGGGATGGGAGGCGACCGCGCCCAGCTCCCGCAGGTAACGGAACGAGTAGATGCCCGTCGCGTGGCCGTCTCCCCAGCCGAGCCGGACCGCGTAGTTGCCGACCTCCTCGAGCGACGAGATCGTCAGCCCAGAGCCTTCCACGTCCCCCGCCCACTGCACCGGCCCCTGATGGCCCTGGCAGTGTGCGCACGGACAGAACCCCCGCAGCACGATGTGGGGGAACCGATGCGTCACACCGTCCGCCCAGTCGATCTCGAGCACCAAGGCCCCCTCGGGTGCCCGCATCTCCACCGCGTCGATCATCGCTCCGCTCCCTTCGAACCGCCGGGTCCGCCCGGCTGCGTCCGGAACCCCATCCCCCGCGGGCCGACGTGGCGCGCGTGAAAGGCCTCGAGCACCGCCTCGGCCTCTTCGTGCTCCTGCGGCGCGAAGCCCTCGGCGAGCGCTTCCCACCGATCTTGCTGCGCCCCGAGCATCCGTACGCGGGTCGACGCCGCGAGGAGCAGACGCCCCCCACCACACGCCCGGCAGACGACCGCGCCCACCTCCGGGTCGAAGAGCGCGGCGCGCACCCCGGCAGGCCGACCGCAGCGCCCACAGGCGTCGAGTCGGGGCGAGAGCCCCGACAAGGCGAGCGCCCGGAGGTCGAAGCAGAGCGCCAGGGACGCCCCGCACGGGGCATCGAGCGCCCGGAAGAGGCGGCCCACGGTGTCGATCAGACCGGGCACCGGGACCCCCTCCGACACGAGCGCGCGCACGCGGTCGAGCGCCCGCCCGGCGGTCTGCATGCGCTCGAGCGAGCCGAGCAGACCTGGAAACCCCTGAACGAGCCGCGCGCTCTCCAGCCGCCCGAGCGCCCCGGTCCCCGTGGACAGCTCCACCTCGATGAGGGCGAAGGGCTCGAGCGCCGCGCCGAAGCGCTTCTGCGATCGACGGGCGCTCCGCGCGATGGCCGAGACCTGCCCGTGCCGCTCGGTGAGCAGCGTGACGACGCGGTCCGCCTCGCCGTACGCGACGCTGCGGAGGAGCACGGCGGTCGTCGCGGCGGCGGAGGCGTTCACGGCGCGGTCGAGGGCGCTCAGACCCGGGCCGCGCCGGGCGGCGAGACGAGCGCCGCCGGCTCCACCCGGGACAGCTCGGCCGGCGCATCCCGCTGGCGGGGTCGCAGCACGATCGAGATCGCGAGCGTGAACAGGATCAGCAAGATCACGAGCGCGATCGCGATCCCGAAGCGGCGGCTGCGCTCGGGCGGGGTGATCGCCGTCGCGATCGGCGCGGGCATCGGGTCCCCCGGCCGGCGGGTCCGGGCCCAGCGCTCCACCACGTCGGCCTCCGGCAGGCCGATCGCGCGGGCGTAGCTGCGGACGAAGCCGCGCGCGAACACCTCGCCGGGCAGCAGGTCGTCGCGGTCCTCCTCGACGTGCTGCAGCATCTTCAGCGGGATCCGCGTGCTCTGCGCGACCTCTTCCAGCGTCATCTGGCGAAGCTCGCGCTCCTGACGCAGCCAGCGGCCCAACTTCTCCGCATCAATTCGTCGTTCCATGGGATGTCCCTCGACGCTCAAGGCGCCGCCGCGAGGGCTTGCGCGCACGCGCGCCCGGCCTCCGTGTTGCGGTCCAGCTCGACGCACCGTTCGAAGTCCGCGACGGACTCCTCACGGCGCCCGAGCTGGACGCGGGTCTCTCCTCGCCATCGCCAAGCCTCTTGGAGCGCCCGACAGGCCGGATCGTCGACCTCCAGGGCGCGGGTCAGCGCATCCTCGGCGCGCTGAAAGCTCTCGAGTCCCACCGCGGCACCACCTTCGGGCGCCGGGGCATCCGCCGGCCGGTCGACCTCGGCCTGGCCGACCGCGAGGTGAACCCGGCCGAGCCGGTACAGCCCGGCACAGAAGCGCGGCTGCAGCTGAACGGCCTGCTCGAGCGAGAGGCGGGCCGCCTCGAAGTCGTGCAGTTCGAACTGCGCCCAGCCGAGGTTTCCCCACGCCAGGTGCGGGGTGCGGTTCATCAGGTCGCCGGAGGCCTCGGTCAGCTCCCGGACCGCGTCGTCGAAGCGACGGCCGTGCAGGTAGACCACCCCCAGGCTGTTCCGCGCCTCCGAGACGAGGGCGGGACGACCGGCCCGGCCGAGGGCGGCGTTGGCCCGGAGCGCTTCGTTCAGCTCTCGCTCCGCCGGCTCGAGCTCCTCGCGAAACAGGTGCATCGTCCCGAGCATCAGGTGGGCGTCGGCGTTGTCCGGGTCGAGCCGGATCGCCTCCCGGAGATGCTGGAACGCCCCGGCGACGTTCTGCTCCTGCACGAGCCCGACCCCGAGGTCGAACTCCGCCTGCGACCGGCGGACGTCCTCGTCCGAGGGGCCCGCGCCGCACGCCGCGACCACGCCGGCGTGGGCGAGGAGCAGGGCTGCAGGGAGGGCACGGGGTGACCGCATCGGGAGGTGCTCGGGGGTGAGCGGCCAGATCTACCGGGGTGTCGGTCGAGCGTCAACAGGCCCCCGGCCCTCGATTTTCCTGGACTTTTCGTTCCGATGCCCGGCCTTCGAGGCGACCGTCACTCCTCGGGCGGGGCGTCTTGACCCCCGAGCAGGAGGTAGAGCCTCCGGAGGGCGTCGAGGTCCGGGATCACGAACTGCTCTTCGGACAGCCTCAGGTAGCCCCCCTCGCGCAGCTGCTGGACGGCCCGCTTGACGGTCTCCACGTCCATGCCGGCGCGGCTCGCGAGCTCGAGCGGGCTGATCTGCACGACGTGCCCCTCTCGGGTGGGAGGGACCCCGCCGGCCGCGCGCAGCATGGTGTTGACCACCCGGGAGGGGGCATCGCGGAGCACGGCGTTGTCACGCTGCTCTTCGACCGCCCGGAGCCTTCGGACGAGCGGTCCGACGAGGCGGGCGGCGACGTCGGGCGAGGTGCCGAGCAGCCCGAAGAACACCGGCGCTTCGAGGGCCAGGACCTGGACCGCCGAGAGGGCGATCGCGGTGCCGAGGCGCTCTGCCCGGCCCTCGAGGACCTCGTCCCCGACGAGGTCGCCCGGATGGAAGATGCTCAGGCTGCGCTCGGGGCCGCGGATCTTGCGGCTCACCCGCACCCGCCCCTCGAGCACGACGAAGCAATGCGCCGCCGGCGCGCCGTCCGCGTAGAGGGTCTCGCCCGCCCCGAAGGCCCGACCGAACCGCTCGAAGAGCCGCTCCCGCTCTGCTTGCCCGAACTCCGTCATGCCCGCGCTCCGCTCCGGCCGAGAGGATACGACGGGGGTCGACGCGGCGCGCCTCCGTTGTACACCTCCGGCGCATGAAGGCCCTCGACCGTCGCACCGCCGGACTCCTCGTCCCTCTGTTCTCCCTCCGCAGCGAGGAGGGCTGGGGCGTGGGCGACTACCCCGATCTCGGGGCCCTGGCCTCCTGGGCGCACACCGGGGGCTTCTCGCTGGTGATGACGCTCCCCTTGCTCGAGCCGTCGCCGGGCCAGGACAGCCCCTACTCGTCGTGCTCGTTCTTCGCCCTCGACCCGCTGTACATCCGCGTGTCCGAGCTGCCCGAATTCGAGGCCGAGGGGGGTGAGACCTCGCTGACGTCGGACGAGCGCGGCGCGCTCGAGCACGTCCGAAGCGCCCCGAGCGTCCGGCACGAGAGCGCCCGCTGGCTCAAGAATTCCGTATTGCAAAGGCTGTTTCGGCGCTTCGAGCAGACGGTCCTGCCGGGCTCGGCGCGCTTCGAGGACCACGCCCGCTTCGCCGCGGAGCACGCCCACTGGCTGCCGGACTACGCCCTGTTCCGGACGCTGAAGGCGCACCACCCCGAGAGCTGGCGGAGCTGGCCCGAGGCGCTGCGGGCGCGTCACCCCGAGACGCTCGACGCCGCCCGCCGCACCCACGCCGCGGAGATCGCGTACCGCTCGTGGCTGCAGTGGATCGCGTTCCGGCAGCTGGAGCAGGCCCGCGCGGCGTGCCACCGCGCCGGGGTCCGCCTCGGGGGTGACGAGCCCTTCCTGGTCGCCGACGACAGCGCCGACGTGTGGGCGCACCAGGAGCGGTACCGGTTCGACGCGACCGTCGGGGCCCCGCCGGACGCCTTCAGCGCCGATGGCCAGGAGTGGGGGCTGCCCCCGTACCGCTGGGAGACCATCGCGGACGAGGGGTACGAGCTCTTCGCCCAGCGCGGCCGCCACACCGCGAAGCTCTACGACCTCATCCGCATCGACCACGTGGTCGGGCTCTACCGGACGTACCACCGCCCGATCGACGGGAGCGCCCACTTCTTCTGGCCCGAGGGCGCGGCGGCCCAGAAGGCGCAGGGCGAGGCCGTGCTGGGCGCGTTCGCGTCGGCGGGCACCGGGCTCATCGCGGAAGACCTCGGCGTGATCCCCGACTTCGTGCGCACCTCGCTGCAGTCGCTGGGCATCCCCGGGTACCGCGTGCTGCGCTGGGAGAAGCAGCACGACGGGCAGTTCCGCGACCCGATGCACTGGCCCGCGCTGAGCGTGGCCACGACCGGCACCCACGACACCGAGACCTCGCGCGAGTGGTGGGACGCCCTGCCGGCGTGGGAACGGCAAGCGGCCCTGCGCCTGCCTTCGCTCGGCGCGCTTCCCGAGGACCGGACGGCGCGGTTCACGGACGAGGTGCTCGGGGCATTGCTCGACACCGTCTACCGCGCCCCGAGCCTGCTGGCGCTCTTGCCGGTCCAGGACGTGCTCGGCCTCCGGGAGCGGGTGAACACCCCGAACACCGTGGGCCCGGACAACTGGTCGTGGCGGCTCCCGTGGACGCTCCGCGCCATGGCGCAGGACGCGATCGTGCAGGGCCGGATGGCCGCCGCCCTCCGGCTCGCGGAGCAGACCGGGCGCGTCACTTCGAGGTAGCCTCGGGCGCATGCGCCGCCCCCCCCGTCCGCCCGAACGAGGGTCCCCCCGTGGACGCGCTGCCGGCCCCCTCCCCCGGGCGAGAGGGCCTGCATGCCGCGCGGCTCGAGGGGACGGCGCGGCGGGCCTTGCCCGAGGCGCGCGGAATTGGTCTGCGTGGCCAGATCATGATCGCCCTCGTCACCGGACTCGGTCTGGCCGTCGCCCTCGTGGGCATCGCCGTGGACCGGCTCGCGTCCCATGCGCTGGAGGCCGAGCGCGCCCACTCGGCCCACCTCGTCGCCCAGGCCGCCGCGGGCCTCCTGCGCCGCGTCGATGCGCCGGCCGCGTCGCTCGACCGCGTGGAGGACGCGATGATGGCCCCCGATCGGGTGACGGGCCTCGAGCTCGTCGCGCACGGCCGCACGGTCGATGCCCGCGGCGTGGTCGGCCGGGGCCTGCTCGGACGGGCCCCCCTCGACGGGGGGGAAGTGCGCGTCTGGCTCGCGAGCACGCGCGGTCTCTCGGAACACGGCGACGGCGCGTCGGCGAGCCTCGTCCGCCTCGTCATCCTCTACGCCGCGACGACCTGCGCGGGGATCTTGCTCCTCTGCTATTTCCTGCTGACCCGGCTGATCGTGCGGCCCGTCGAGGAGCTGACGCGGGCGGCCACGCGCCTGTCCCGAGGGCCGAGCGGCGCCCGCGCCACGGTGCACGGCGCCGCGGAGGTGCAGTCGCTCGCCCTCGCGTTCAACGCGATGTCCGACGAGCTCCGGGCCGAGCACGTCGCGCGGGAGGGCCGACTCCGCGAACTGGAGGTCGCCACCCGCGAGCTGCGATCGACCCAGGACTCCCTCGTCCGCAGCGAGAAGCTGGCCTCGGTCGGACGGCTTGCCGCGGGGGTGGCCCACGAGATCGGCAACCCGCTCGCGGCCATCCTCGGGCTGGTCGAGCTGGTCCGGCAGGGCGACCTCGAGCCCGCCGAGCATGCGGAGTTCCTGCGCCGGATCCAGAACGAGACCGAGCGAATCCAGCGAATCATCCGAGATCTGCTCGATTTCTCGCGGCAGGGCGCGTCGGTCACGGTCGGCCGATGCGACCTCGGCGAGGTCGTCGCGGGGGCGGTGCACCTCGTGGCGCCCCAGGGTCCGATGCGCGGCATCGTGCTGCAGCAGCGCGTGCCCTCGCACTTGCCGGAGGTCGCGGCGCCGGCCGACGCGCTCACGCAGGTGGTGCTCAACCTGCTGCTCAACGCGGCGGACGCGATCGAGGGGGAGGGCTCCATCACCCTCGAGCTCACCGAAGAAGACGACGCCGTCACGCTCACCGTGACCGACACCGGGCCCGGGATCGCCCCCGAGGTCCGGGACCGGCTCTTCGAGCCCTTCGTCACCACCAAGCCGGTCGGCCAGGGCACGGGCCTCGGGCTCGCCGTGTGCTGGACGATCGTCGACCGGCTCGGCGGGACGGTCCGTGCGGACGACGCGCCGGGAGGCGGGGCGCGCTTCTCGGTGCGGCTTCCGCTCGCGTCGTGAAGGGACAGCGCACCGGCGCCGCCCACGGACACCGCGACCGGTCGCACCGCGCACATCGCGACCGGTCGCACCGCGCGCCCGATCAGTGCGCGGCGGGCGCTGCGGCGGCGGGCGCCGGCGCCGCGGAAGGCTCGGCGGCCGGTGCTGCGGCCGCCTCGACGTCGAGGGCTTCGGCGGCGGGCGAGGTGCTCGGGTTCGCGGTCCGGTAGAGGGCGAACAGGGAGAGCAAC
>CAIKNO010000752.1 GCA_903828805.1 uncultured Sandaracinus sp.
CATTGAAGCGGTAGGCCGCGAGCGGCTGGCCCCGGAATCCCGGGTCGCGGGCATCGGCCGACGAGCCCTGCACGATCTCGGTGGAGCGGTAGGCGAAGAGGAACCCTTCATCCACCACCCAGCGGATGCGGCCCACCACGCCCGACTGGGATGCGATGTCGAAGTTCGCGGTGGCGCCCGGCCATGGCGCACCGGAGCCGGCCTGCCCGATTGCCCAGGCGGTGCTGTCGTCGAGACCGATCGTGGTGTGGGTGAACCACCACTCGCCCTCGAAGACGCTCTTGTCGATGAGGTTCGTCTGAACCCGGTTGATGCGAGGACCGGGCTCGATGCAGCCGACCGCCGCCCACGCCACGATGGCAGTGAGCAGGAGGAATCGACCGACGGTACGGAGCGGGTGCTGAGTCATGGTGTCGTTCTCGGGAGTTCGGAGGGAGTTCGTCTGATTGCGCATGGCGGTTCCTCAGATCTCCGGACGCCGGTACGTGAAGGGGAACTGGATGCCGAACTGGCTCTCCAGCTGGATGAGGTAGCCGAAGAACGACTCCAGCTGCCTGACCCGGCCGTCGAGACGGTCGATCTCGTCGTTCAGCTGCGTGGTGTCGGTCGGGACGGTGTAGCCCAGCGCGGTCAGCCGCGTGCGGTCGCCCGCCGGGATGTTGTTGATGTCGTTCGGGGTGCCGCCGAAGTCGCCGCGGTACTGCTGCAGAGCGCGGAGGGTGAACGCCGCGTTCCTGGTCTCGAGCACCATCGAGAACGCGATGGAGCGCTGCTCGATCGCGCTGCCACCCGGCTCGGGCGTCAGCTGCCACGCGAGGTAGCTCTTGCCGAAGCGGTTGCTGGTGTACCGGACGTAGTCCACGCCCTCGACGCCTTCCGCGGCGTTGCAGCGGCCCTGACCTTCGATGCAGATGAACATCTGCGACTGGAAGGTGGTGTCGTAGTAGACGGGGAACTCCGAGAGACCGAAGATCGCCGCGTACGACTGCAGCAGGAAGCTATCGCCTCCGTTGACCACGAAGAGGTTCGAGGCCGGATCGGGGCGGTAGGTCACGTCCGCAGGGTTCGGGCGGCAGCTGGTGGACCCGGGGGTCGTGCAGTCGCCACGGTAGAAGTCCATGTAGACGAGGCGCGGGTCGCGGCAGTTCGGGAAGGCGCTGCCGGTCCCGCACTGGATCCGCGGCATGTACTGCTGCGGCTGGTCGGCGATCATGCCCGTGAAGAGCTGGTTGATCTCGTTCGGGAACAGGTCGTACAGGTTCGTGTAGAAGACGAGGTCGGGCCCGTAGAACGGCGAGAGCCCGCGGACCGTCATCAACTGCATCGTGATGACCTTGTCGTAGAACGAGCCGATTCGCTCGATACGGTTGATGCCCGTCAAGCCGGCCTGGTAGACCGAGTTGAAGAAGCGACCCTGACCGAGCCGGACCTGAAGCTGGCCCATCGCCGCATCCGGATCCGAGCTGAAGCGCTCGTACTGGTTGTAGCCGGAGTTCCAGCGGTACGCGCCGATGCCGGGCGAGCCGAGGACGCGGGCCATGAAGTTCAGGATGTCCGCCGTCGCCAGGAACTGGTCGTAGAAGCCCCAGGCCCCCGTCTGGGTGCGGAACTCCGGCTCGTTCTGATAGCGGTACAGGAGGTTCTGCTCGATGTTGATCATCGGGAACAGGTACCGGAGCAGGCCCTGGATGTACCCACCAGCGCTGAACGTTCGGCGGTAGCGGCGGAACGCCGAGAAGATGTAGTTCCGCTCGTAGGATTCCATCCCGTTGCGGACCATCTCGCGGAAGCTGTCGCCTTCGTCGAAACGGTTGCACCACGGCTGGGTGTAGGTCGAGGCGCGGATGTCGTCGCAGTAGCGGAAGGTGACGGGCACCCACTCCGGAGAGCCGCTCAGCCCAGCGCCGAGTTCATTCGCCTCGGTGTCGAAGTTGCTGCACACGTTTCGACCCGCCACCGTCGGGTGGACCACGCAGTGCTGCGTCAGACCCGCGGCTGCGTTCGCCGGAAGGAGTTCGGCGGCGCGCGCGCCGTCCGCGGCGTACGGGCAGTCGGAGTCGGTCTCGCAGAGCTCCCCGCCCATGAACCACTTCACGCCTTCGCGCGAGGTATTCGACGGGTTGATGTCAGCGAGCGCCGTGCCGGCGGTGTTGTGATAGATGTCGACGACGTCGCCGTAGCCGAAACGAAGCGCCATCCGGTCGTAGTAGCCGGTGCCCTGGATGCGCTCGTACCACTGGCCGGTGTAGTCCATCACCGAGGCGTTCATCCAGGTGTCGATGCCCGCCATCTCGCGCATGCGCCGCGCTTCTTCGTAAGCGGTGTTGAACGCCGCCTGCTCGGTCGCGCTGAGCCCGGGCGTCCCGTCACGGTCGAACGTCGCGGGGCTCGGAAGCGGGTAGGCCTCGGCGATGTGGTAGTAGTCGTCGTCGTAGTTGCCCGTGTCCGCCGTTCCACCGAAGTCGTGGAGCAGGCCGAGACAGTGGCCCATCTCGTGGACCTGGGTGTCGCGGTAGAGCCGACGGTTCAGCTCGAACTCGACGCGGGGGCGGGCCCACTCGCGGTGCTGGTTCACGAACCACATCACCGAGTAATCGGTGTACTCGGTCGGCATGTGGAACGAGCGAAGGCCGCTACGGACCTCGAAGTCCGAATGCTGCTCGAGCATGTCGGCGGCGTTGTTACGGAAAGGCGAGGCCATCTCGAGGACGGCCTCGTCGATGTCCCGCGTGCCCGTCGAACCCGGCAGGTTGTTCAGCCCGGCCATCGCGAACGTGTCGACGGTGCTGAGAAGGCGCTGCTCGATCTCGGTGCCCGCGAGCTCACGCAGACGGTCCGAATAGATGTTCGCGCGGCCTTCGATGCCCTGGAGTCGATCGGCCCGGCTCATGGCCTGGTCCATTCGACCGGCGATCTCACCGCGGATGGCGGCGTCGCCTTCCGCACCGGCGCTGGTGGCCGCGCTGAAGTCGATCCGGGGAGGAGCCGGGAGGTCGACGCGGTTGGCCGTCTCGAGGAAGGCGCGGATGTCCTCGCCCGTGAAGAACTCTTGGTCGGTCTGACGGCCGTTGAGAAGGTCGTAGGTCTGCATGGCGCGGGTGCGCTGCGACTGCATCGCGGGGCCACCGATGTTGGCGTCGCCGCAGATGATCTCGCCGGTGACCGGGTCGGTCCGAAGCTGGGCGACGCCGAGGAACGGCGTGCCCGGCTGGTCGACGTAGCTCAGGAACTTGAAGCGGATATCACCGCGGTCCTGACAGGCCAGCGTCTCCCCGGCGGCCTCGGCGGCCGGGAGGCTCGCCTGGTTGCAGGTGTTGACGCGGAGGACGTTCACGCACTCCGTGCCCTCCATGCGCGCGCCGAACCAGCCGTTGAACGACGTGTCGCTGAGGCGCTCGGCGACCGCGCGGTCGGCCATGTTCGGTTCGGCCCCTTCGGGAACGACCACGTGGCAGTCGAAGGGCTCGCCCGACACCAGGTGCGCGCGCGCTTCCTCGGGCGACTCGAAGGCCGTGTAACGGCCGGCGCAGGTCGGGTTGAGCGCGAGCGTGCTGTCGCACGCCACGCCGGCCGCCACATCGTCCGGATCGCACTGGCAGAAGCAGTACTGGCTGGGGTCGTCCGACTGGCAGGTGACGCGGGCGTACTCGGGAAGCGCCTGGCCGCGAAGCTGGCGGACGGTGCCCATGAGCACTTCGTTCCACTGACCGACGGTGTCGAAGGCAGACGACACGAGGTGGGCCGGAAGTTCCGGCGTCGTGTACCAGACGATCTGCCGGACATCGCGGTCGGCGTAGGGCACCGACTCACGTCGGACGTTGCCTTCCGCGTCGGTCGTCTGCGTGTACCAGTTGCGCCAGATATTGTGGCGGTTGGTGCTGCGGACCGAGAAGTCCGTCACGCCCCACGTCGGGTCGTCGGCCGTGTGGCTCGGATCGTAGGTGACGCGATCGAGGCGGAAGAAACCGGCGCGCTCGTGCCGCTCGTCACCCCACTCGACCGGAACGTACTGACGACGATCGCTCGTGCGAAGGAAGCTGGTGCGCACTGCCACCGTCACGCTGGCGCACTCCGGCATGCCCTGCGAGGCCTCGCCGCAGTTCGGCACGGAGCCGAAGCCAGGAATGAAGACGGTGCCCGGGGAGACGATCTCCTGGGTCACGAAGCTGAAGCTGTAGAACTGATTGAGGTCGTAGTCGCCCGCGTAGTCGCGGTCGTTCTCGTGGCAGCCCTCACTCGTGTCGTCGAGGCCGCTGCACGACATGAAGTGGAACTGGGGGCGCCAGCTGGCCGGGAAATCCGACTCGTTCTGGACGAACAGCTGCGCGGGCTCGCGGCGCGTCTCGCCGAAGACCTCCGTCAGCTCGTGGCTGACACCGAAGTACGACGTCAGCAGGTTGCGCGACCAGTCGACGCGCATGTACTGGCGTTCCCACCAGCGCCGGTCCGTGTTGTTCTCGGTGAGGACGTTGATCTCCTCGCCGGTGACCGGGTTGTAGTCGCGGCGGATGTCGAAGTGACTCTCGATGCGGAACGCGGCCACCGGCGCGCCGAGGAGATCCGGGTTCGCCTCCGCGTCGCGCTGGGGATCGCTCGGATCGCCGACCAGCTCGTAATCGCGGTAGGCGTAGAGGGTCTCCTCGTCGATGACCCAGCGCACGCGGGGCAACGCGAAGCCGAAGAACCCGGCCGTGCTGTCTCCGGCGACCTCACCGACGAACCCGAGGCCAGCGGCCTCGTAGTCCATGTCGATCGTCGTCCGGGCCATGTACCACGAGCCGGTGAACGCCGATTTCTCGACCACGTTCACGCCGACGCGGTTGAGCGCGGCCTGTTCGTTGCCACATCCGGTGAACGCTCCGCCGACCATCAGGCCGAGCGCGAGCACCATTCCGAGACGCCTCATCGTGCCGGCCTCCCTGCGAGGATTCATGCGGTCCACATCCGTGTCGGGGGTCTTGAGCGCGCGGGCCATACCGCGCGCGGAGTTGTCGATTCGAGCCATCAGAAGGAGCCTCCCGTGATGCTCGTCGAGCGAGCGAGACCCTGGCGGCGGCGCTGCCGCTGCTCGGGGGTCAAACCATCGTCTTCGCCCGCGCTGGAGAGCGATTCGTAAAGACCGTCGAGCTGCACCGTCGCGGAGAGCGAGATCAGCGTGTCAGGGTTGATCGGGCCGCGCAGCGTGCCGTCGTCGTTGAACAGCGGAGCCAGGTTCGTCGAGTTGCTGACCGAGAGCGAGAGGTTGAGCCAGGTCGCCACGTCGTACGCCGCCGACAGGCTCAGCGAAGTGAAGTGACGGAAGTGGGTCGAGCTCTGGTCAGGGATGCACAGATACCCCGACGACTCGGTGCTCACGGCCGTGCAGGCGTTGCCCAGGCCGTGGCCTTCCTGAGTGAAGTAGAAGGCCGACAGCGTCAGGTTGAAGTTCTCGAGGGGGGTGACGTTCAAGTTCAGCCCGGCCACGACGACGTGCCGTCCCGAGGTGCCTGCCGACGCCTGCCCGAGCGTGGGAGAGTCGAGGCCACCGTCAGGGTCCCGGGTGATGATCGTCGCGGGTTGCGCGGGAAACTGACCCATCGCGAGCGGCACGTTGCTGTCGGCAAACCAGTAGCGGTACGAGCCGACGAGCGCGATCGACATCGACCACGCTTCCGGAATCACGCGGACCACCGTCAAGCCGGCGCCGAGCAGGAAATAGCGCTGCGCCGCCTGGCTCGACTTGCTCGTCGGCAACGTCACGCGGGCCGACGGGATGAGGACGAAGCCCTCCCAGCTCTCGGTGTGCCGGAGGTCGATCGTCGTGTCGAAGAGCTGCACGTCGTGGTTGTACGCGCTCGACCCGTCATCGTCGGTCATCTCGTACGAGAGGCCGGTGCTCACGACGAAGAAGTTCCTCGCGTCGAGGTACCAGCGCGGCGACAGCGACAGCGAGTTGTAGACGAGCGGGTTGTACGAGAGCTGGGCGCCCCGGAAGAAGGAGTTCGGCGTCACGCCGATCTGGTAGCTGAGGAAGCTGTTCCTCCATGGAATCGGCTCGCGGGCGGCCTGGGCGACCTCCGCGGCCTCCTCTTCGTTCGCCGGTGCGCCGGCCGCGGCTGGCGCAGCGCCCGTCGTCGGAGCGGCCTCTGGAACGGGCGCGGCGCTCGTCGTGGCGGTCGGCTCCGGAGCGGGCGCCGCGCTCGTGGTGGACGCGACGGTCGCGGGCGCGGCGGTCGTGGACACCCCGGTGTCCGTCGTCGCGGCCCCCGATTCCGCGGCTGCCGGCGACGCCGACGAGTCCCCTGCGGGCGCGCTCGTGGCGCTGGAATCCTGAGATTCCTCGGCGGAAGTGGACGTCCCCGACGTCTGGGCGAAGGCGACAGCCGGAGACGCTGCCGCGCACGCACCCAGGCAGAGGGCCGTGAGGATCCGGGCGAGCGCGATGCGGGCCGTCAGCGTGGGTGCTCTCACGAGGAGGTTCTCCATGAAATCCGGGCGCGGAATAAGTCCCAAGGCACACGTGTCCCTGAGACCGCGGGCCGAGTAGGACCCAGACGCCGACCTTTGTCAACGTCCGGTGTCCGGGTCACGTCTTGGACGTGACGGCCGAGGAGCGCGGGTGCGCCCTTCAAGCTTCGACTCCGGATGCCCGGAGTCGACCGGGGACCCATTCCGCAACCGACGTGCCAGACGCAGGGCCCTTGAAACCCCGACGATCGCGCGGCGGCTGACGGACGGGTAGGCGCGCCAGCTTGTCGCAGCCGTGCGTCCGCTGACGGCGTCGACCGCTCAGACTCTGCGAATGAATCGGACCGAGCCCCGCCAGCCAGACGGGTCCGGCCGCAGGGCGACCCGAGGAGTGGTGCGAACGCACGGCGACGAGCGGCAACGACGCGGACGCGCTCGGATGGGCAGCGGGGTGACGGAAGACTCTTTCGCAGACGCTCAGACGGCGTCGAACGGGACGACCTCGACCTGCGCGACCCCGGGGAGCTTGGCGAGCGGCCCCGCGACCTCGGCTGCCGACGCGACCAGCACGATCGACAGGTCCCGGGCCGAGAGCCTCGAGCGAACCGCATCCCGGGCTTGCTCGACGGTCACCCCGCCCACGTGCTCGACGTACCGGGAGTAGAACGCCTCGGGGAGACCGTGGATCTCGCCTTCGAGCCGGGGCTCGAGGCGCTTGGAGGCGGTGTCGCGATCGAAGGCGTGGCTCTTCACGAGGAAACTGCGGGCGGCCGCGAGCTCCTCGGCCGTGATGCCCTGCTCGACGAAGGCGTCGATCAAGCCCAGCTCGAGCGCGATGCAGTCGGCGACGTGCTCGTTCGAAGGGTGCGTGTAGAGCGCCCACGCCTCCCGCTGGCGGTCGACCCCGAGGCGGCTGCTCGCCGCATAGCTCCAGCCCCGCTCGCCGCGGACTTCGCGGACGAGCCGGGACGTGAAGGTCCCGCCGAACACCGTGTTCGCCACGACGAGCGGGTAGAAGACCGGGTCCCGGAAGCGCGTGCCGAGCGTCCCGACGAAGACCTGGGTCTGCGTCCGGTCCGGCTTGTCGATGACGAGCACCCGACGTCCGCGCTGCACGCGCGGGGCCGCGACCGCCATCGGCTGCGGCTGGCCGGTCCGCAAGGCGCCGAACGCTCGGTCGATCAATGCCTTCAGATCGCTCTCGGTGACGGCCCCCGACACCCCGATGGTCAGTCCGGGCGCGACGAGGTGGGTTTCGAGGTACGCCTCCACGTCCTTGCGGGTCGAGGCCACGACCGTGGCCGCCGAGCCGACCGCCGGCCGGCCGTAGGGGTGATCGCCGAAGAGGTGGCCACGGAACGCGCGGCCCGCGAGCCAGCGATCGTTGTCCCGCTGGCTGAGCAGGTCGGAGACGGTCTCCCGCTGCAGCAAGCCGAGGTCGGACGCGCGGAGGGCCGGCGCCCGGAGCAGGCTGCCGAGCAGGTCGAAGAGCGCCGGAAGGCTGCGGCGGATCACCGAGGCATGGATGCGGGTCGTGCCGTGGCCGACGTCGATGGAGACCGAGGCGCCCATCGCGTCGATCGCCTCGTCGACCGCGTCGGAGGTGAGCTTGCGCGTGCCCATCCGGAGCATCCGCGCCGCGAGGCGCGCGAGCCCTTCCTTCCCGACGGGATCGTGCAGCGCCCCGGCGCGGAGGATCAGATCGACGTCGACGAGAGGAAGCGCATGGCTCTCCTCGAGCAACACGCCGATGCCCGCATCGGTCGTCCACCGCGCGCCCGAGGCGCGAGCGCGGCGGCTCAAGCGCGCCCCCGCGTCGTCGGCACGACCTCGACGAGCGTGCGTCGCGCGTCGACGAACACCGCGCGGGCGACCCGGCGGACGTCCTCGGGCGTCACCCGCCTGTATTCCTCGAGCCGCACGAACGTGTGCCGCGGATCCGACGCCACCGTCTCGCAGAATCCGATCTGATCGGCCTTGCCCTGGGCCGTCTCGAGCGCGCCGATGAAGCCCAGCTCCAGGCGGTTCTTCACCTTGTCGAGCTCGTCCTCGGACACGAGCTCACGCCGCAGCCGCGCGAGGTGCTTCTCCACGACGGCGAGACTCCGCGCGACGGGGTGCCCTTCCCGCGCCGAGATCCACAGGTCCACCAGGCCTCCGTGCTGGAACGGCGCGAGGGACATGCGCACCTCGGAGGCGATCTCCCGCTCGCGCACCAGATCCAGATAGAGCCGCGAGCTGCGGCCGCCGACGAGCAGCTGATCGATGAGCGTCAGCACCGCGTGATCGAAATCGCCGTACGGGGGCGCGTGCCAGCCGACCGCGAGCTTGGGCGTCGGCGTGGGCCAGCGGACGATCTTGCGGCGCTCGGCGCGCTGCCGCGACCGGGGAACGGCCGGCGCCTCGGGCCGCGCAGGACCGCGCAGGGGGCCGTAGTGCTCTTGCAGCAGCGAGAGGGCGTGCTCGGGATCGACGTCGCCGACGAGCACCACGGACGCGCCCGGGGGCGCGTAGTGCGTGCGGTAGAACTCCCTGCAATCGGCGGGTGTGAACCCCTCGATGTCGGTCATCCAGCCGATCGTCGGCCAACCGTACGGGTGGGTCCGGCCGAAGGCCGTCGCGTAGAGCGTCTCGCTGACGCGCCCCTCGACGTCGTCGTCGACCCGGTCGCGGCGCTCGGAGACGACGACCTCTTTCTCGCTCACGACCTTCTGTCGTTCGAGCTTGAGGTGGGCCATCCGGTCCGACTCGAGGTGCACGGCCAGTCCCAGCTCGGACGCAGGCAGGTTCTCGTAGTAACAGGTCCAGTCCACCCAGGTCGCGGCGTTCGTCTCGCCGCCCGCAGCCTCGAGGAGCCGGTCGAATTCCCCGTGCGGATGGTTCCGGGTGGCGTTGAACATCAGGTGCTCGAGCAGGTGCGCCTGCCCGGTCTTGCCCGGGGTCTCGTGGCTCGACCCGACGCGGAACCACGTCTGGTAAGAGAACACCGGCGCGCTCGGGTCGCGCAGCAGCAGCACGCCGAGGCCGTTGCCCATCGTCCAGCGCTGGATCCGGAGGCTGTCGCCGAAGGGGACCTCCTCGACGAAGCGGACGCGGGCGTTGGTGCGCGCGACGTTCGCGTTGAGGCGGGCTTCGAGGTCGGCGTGGTTCATGCGGGGGCGGCCGAGGAGCATGGTGCCCGGGGGATCGAGGGTCAAGCGTGGTGGGCCACGCCGGCGACGACATGTTGGCGGCGGCGTGCTATCGCTCGCGCCCATGACGAACAAGGGCGATCGCGTCCGATTCGCACCCTCCCCGACGGGCTATCTCCACATCGGCGGGGTCCGCACGGCGCTGTACAACTGGCTGTGGGCCCGGAAGACCTCCGGCGTCTTCGTGCTCCGCATCGAGGACACCGACCGCGAGCGCTCCACGGACGCGAGCGTCAAGGTCATCTTCGACTCGCTGAAATGGCTCGGCCTGACGTGGGACGAAGGCCCGGAGGTCGGTGGCCCCAACGGCCCCTACTTCCAGACCGAGCGCACCGCGGTCTACGCGGAGTTCGTCGACAAGCTGATCGCGCGCGGCCACGCGTACCGCTGCTACTGCACCAAGGAAGAGCTCGATGCGAAGCGCGCCGCGCTTCCGCCGGGCTCGTTCTTCCGCTATCCCGGCACCTGCCGACATCGCACCGACCACCCCGACCGGCCCCACGTCGTCCGCCTCAAGGCGCCGGCTTCCGGACACACGGGCTGGCTGGACCTGGTCAAGGGCCGCATCGACGTCCCGAACGAGTCGCAGCAGGACGTCGTGCTCGTCCGCGCCGACGGCATCCCGCTCTACAATTTCGGGGCCGCCGTCGACGACATCACGATGGGCATCACGCTCGTCGCGCGCGGCGACGACCACGTCGTCAACACCCCCGTGCAGTTGCTGATCTACGAGGGGCTCGGCTACACGCCGCCGAAGCTCGCGCACCTGCCGATGATCAACGGCCCGGACGGCAAGAAGCTGAGCAAGCGCCACGCGGCCGTCAGCGCCGGCGAGTACCGCGACATGGGCTACCTGCCGGACGCGGTGCTGAATTACCTGGCCCGGCTCGGCTGGTCGCACGGGGATCAGGAGATCTTCTCCCGGTCCGAGCTGATCGAGAAGTTCGACTGGGCCAGCGTCGGTCGGACCCCGGCCCAGTACGACGCAAAGAAGTTTGCGTTCGTCCTGGGGGCCCACCTGCGGGGGCTCGACGACGCCGCGCTCGCCGCGGACGCGCGACCGTTCCTCTCGGCCGAGCTGCGGGACGCCGCGGACGCCGACGGGTCCCGGTACGTCGCGGCCGTCGGCACCGTGAAGACGCGGGCGACCACGCTCGCCGAGGTCGGCGACATGATCGACTTCTACTTCCGTGACACGCCGTCCGAGGACGAGAAGGCCGTCGCGAAGTTCCTCGTGCCGGCGTCGGCACCCCACCTCCAGGCGCTGCGGCAGGTCGTCGAAGGCGTCACGCCGTTCACCCGTCAGCCCCTCGAGGCGGCCATCGACGCGTGGCTCGCGGAGACGGGCCTGCAGATGAAGAACGTGGCGCAGCCGGCCCGCGTCGCGATGACGGGACGCTCTCAGAGCCCTGGCCTCTTCGAGGTGATGGAGGTCCTCGGACGGGAGCGCACCCTCGCGCGGCTCGACGCGGCCCTCACGCGGTGCGGGGCGACGTGAGCCGCAGCCTGCAGGCACCGGGACCGAGAACGCGCGGAGGCTCGAAGCGCCCCGCGCCGGGCGCGGTGCCCCTGCATGCCGGCGCAGACGCGGCGTCCGGAGCAGACCCGGGAGACGACGGTTTCGAGGCGCGCAAGGCGTGGCTCGATCACGGCCTGAGCGCACGTTCTTGGAGCGAACGGCTGCGCGAGCTGCACCCCGCGCGCTTCTTTCTCCAGGCGTGGAAGGTGCTCGACGAGGAGTCGGAGCGCGCCCGTCCCCCGGCCGCAGCCCGTGCGTACGACGCGCGACCGATGATCGCGCTCTGCGTCGGCGCCGTGTGCCTGACCCTGATGGAGTACTTCGGGCACTCGACGACGTTCCGGGAACTGCTGGACACGCTCGTCGTCTCGGAGCGTGGGCAGGCCGGGACCACCTTGGTGGGGGCCTCGGCGGCCGATGGCGTGTGGAGCGCGCTGCGCAGTTCCCGCTGGGTGGGCCTCGCCGACTTCGCGTGGTGGTCGGCGTGGCGGGTGCTCGGATACTTCGTCGTGCCGGCGCTCGTGGTGCGGTTCTGGTTCAAGGAGCGGCTGCGGGACCACGGCCTCGAGACGGGCGGCATCGCCGGACACGCCTGGATCTACGCACTTTCCTACGGCGCCGTGTTCATCGGCGTCCTCTTCGTCGCGCGCTTCGTGCCGCACTTCACGCAGTACTACCCGTTCTACGGTCACTGCTCGCGCAGCTGGACCGACTTCCTCGCGTGGGAAGTGCTCTATGCGGCCCAGTTCTTCGCCCTCGAGTTCTTCTTCCGCGGGTTCTGGATGCGCTCGATGCGGGACGCCCTCGGATCGCACGCGATCATCGCGATGGTCGTGCCGTACTGCATGATCCACTTCGGCAAGCCGATGATCGAGGCCCTCGCCGCCATCTTCGCCGGGGTCGTGCTGGGCACCCTCGCCCTGCGCACGCGGTCGATCTGGAGCGGCTGCGTGGTGCACATCGGCGTCGCCGTGACCATGGACGTGACCGCCCTCGTCGTGTCCGGACGCGGCCTGCCGAGCGTGCTCTTCCCCTCGTGAACGTCGCCGGCGAAGCGACGCGGCGCGACACGGCGAGGGCGGTCGAGACACCCAAGAACCATTGGGTTCTTCTCATGACGCACCGCGACGAGACCCGACCATTGAGTACATTCGGGTGACATTCTCCGTGGTAGGGGACGGCCGTGCAGATCGCAGTCATCTCCCTGTACCTGGTCGTCCTCTCGGTGCTCGCCGTCTACGGCTTCCACCGCGGGCAACTCCTCTGGCTCTACTGGCGGCATCGCCACCAGGCGCCCCGGCCCGCGACGAAGTTCAAGGACTTGCCCGTCGTGACGGTGCAGCTTCCGATGTTCAACGAGATGTACGTCGCCGAGCGTCTGCTCGAGTCGGTGGCGGGGCTGGACTACCCGAAGGACAAGCTGGAGATCCAGGTCCTCGACGACTCGACGGACGAGACGCAGCAGATCGCGCGTTCGAAGGTCGAAGACCTCGTCGAGCGGGGCTTCGACGCCGTGTACATCCACCGGACGTGCCGCGATGGCTTCAAGGCCGGCGCGCTCGAGAACGGCGTGAAGGTCGCCAAGGGCGACTATCTGCTCGTCTTCGATGCGGACTTCGTCCCGACGCCCTCCATCGTTCGCGACTTGATCCACCACTTCACCGACCCGACCGTCGGCATGGTGCAGGCGCGGTGGGGCCACCTCAACCGCGACTACTCGATGCTCACGCGGGTGCAGTCGATGATGCTCGACGGCCACTTCGTGGTGGAGCACATCGCCCGGAATCGCTCGGGCCGCTTCTTCAACTTCAACGGCACCGCGGGGATCTGGCGGCGTGCGGCCATCGTGGACGCGGGCGGCTGGCAGCACGACACGCTGACCGAGGACATGGACCTCTCGTTCCGCGCGCAGATGCGGGGCTGGCGCTTCATCTACGTGCCGGACGCGCTCGCTCCGGCCGAGGTCCCCTGCGAGATGAACAGCTTCAAGTCGCAGCAGTTCCGCTGGGCCAAGGGCTCGGCGCAGACGGCCAAGAAGCTGCTCCCGATGGTGCTGCGCGCCAAGCTTCCCTTCCACGTGAAGCTCGAGGCGGTGTTCCACCTGACGAACAACTTCGCCTACCTGTTCCTCGTCATCCTCGCGATGCTGCAGCTTCCCAACATGATCCTGCGTCAGGAGATGCAGCGGCCCGAGCTCCTTCTGCTCGACGTTCCGCTCTTCGCGATGACGACCGGCTCGATCGTGCTGTTCTACCTGACGACCCACCGCGCCCTGTACAGCAACGTGTGGGAGGCCGTTCGTCGGCTCCCGCTGATGATGGCGCTCGGGATCGGGCTCTCGCTCAACAACGCGAGGGCCGTGATGGAAGGCCTCTTCGGCCAGGACAGCGAGTTCGTGCGGACGCCGAAGCATGGCGTCACCGGCAGCGATGCCGGCTGGGCGAAGAAGAAGTACCGCGTCAGCAAGAACGTGTTCTCGTGGATCGAGCTCGGGATCGGGCTCTACTTCGTCGCCACCATCGGGCTCGGAGTGATGATCGGCGCGTGGGCGAGCATCCCGTTCCTGGTCCTGTTCATGGTCGGGTTCCTGTACGTCGGGGGGCTCTCGCTCTTCCAGGCGGCCTGAGCTTCGCTTCGCGAGGGTGAAAGGCGAGCGGGCCCCACGGGCCTGGTCGCCTTTCGTGCGTTCAGGAGTTCGAGCGCAGCCATCCGGCGCCCGAGGTGGAGGGCGACGCTGCGCACGCCTCGGACGGAACGAACACGCCCCCCGAGGTGGAGGACGTGTCCATGC
>CAIKNO010000753.1 GCA_903828805.1 uncultured Sandaracinus sp.
GGCGATGGGCGTGCGCCAGGTGACGAAGGCTTGGCGCAGGTCGATCGACGTCGGGTCGAGAAGCGCTCCTTCGCGTTGCGCGTAGCCCGTGGTGCTGTGGAGTGTCCCGAGGTCATTCGTGGACCCGGCGGCTTGACCCGAGAGGGCGTCGAGCTCCGCGGTGATGCTGAAGTTCTCCGCAGGCGCGTACACGCCGCCCACGCGAACGCGCGTTTGCAAGGACTTTTCCAGGTCGTTCGGCGTCCCGGTCCGATCGAGGGCGAACGCCGACACGGCACTCCCGCGCGCACGCAGCCACGCCCACGCGTTCCAGTCCGCTCCCTTCGGAGCCGTCGGGGTGTCACTCGGCTGGTCGCCGCCGAGGAGCGCGACCTTCAGCGGAGCGGCCTCGTCCGCATAGGAAGACGTCGCGAGAAAGAGCGCCGCGAGGCTCGTGTGACGGATGAGCGTGTTCATGGGCAGTGAACCTCCGGGCGCGTGTACATGCCGAGGGTCTCGGTGCAGGTGGCATTGCAGACGTTGACGCGGGTCTTCTGCGGGTCGTTCGCGCAGGTGCCGTCCGCCGAGAACACCTTCGCGCTGTCACCCAGGAAAAACTCGGGGATTGTCGTCGCGCTGCACGCGCACTCCGGGCTCAACTCGGTCACGCGACCACGGGTCATCATGAAGCGCGTGAGGAGGTTCATCGTGTGCGAGTCCGCGTCGAAGATTCGGACCATCTGCGAGTTCCACACGCCGTGACGATCGGTCGGATCGAGGAGAGGAATGCGCATGACGTCGTAGCTGCCGTCGCCTTTGCCGAGCGTGGCGCGGAGAGGCTTTGCGGCGCGCGGAATGCCGAAGCTGTCGTTCGGTCCCACGGTGCCTTCGCAGGGGAAGGTCTCGAGCGCGACGACGTTGCCCTCGCACGGAAAGCGCACACGCCCCTCGGAGAGGTCGTCGATGTCGAAGACGACCCTGGAATTGTGCTGGTTTTGCGTAAACCGGCCGAGGCGCGGCAGGTTCTCGATGACGTGGTTGTCGACGAGCCACCGGTCGATGCTCTTGCCGTAGCGCGGGTCCGGCGAGAGAAGCTGTCGCCAGCCGTACTCGGCGGGGATGGTCTCGTCGCGGCGGAACGATCCGAAGAGACCCGCGGTGCGCGCCGAGGCGATCGCCGTGTTCACGGGCACGACCATGTCGCCCGACGTTGGCATGACGAAGACGTGGTTCTCGCGCGGCGGGTCCGCGAGGCGCACGCCGGGCCGCCGTATGTCGTGGTAATACTTCGACCATACCGCGGCATCCGCGGCGTCGAGCACGTGCTGCGCGAGGCCAAGAAAGCGCCTGAATTCCGGCGAATTGCGCATGTGGCCGAGGCCGCGCTGGAGCGCCACGAGGGTCTGCCCCTCGCGGTAGGTCGTCGACTGAAAGGACGCCGTGCGGAGGAACTTGGTGACCTCGGTCACCCGCTCGCCCGTCGAAACGACGGTGACGCTCTTGGCTTGTCCCCGCGCGTCGTAGAAGCGCACCGCGAGGCGATCGCCGAAGCGCGTTGGGTCGTCGACCTCGACGGGCGCGCCGCCCTCCACCGTGTCGAGGCCGAGGAGCGGTCGTCGCGCATAGGCGGTCATCGCGTCGGCGGCGACAGCCACGCGGAAGGTGCCGCGGGGCCCCACCGTCACATGCTGCGCGAGGCCCTTGTCGAGGTTGACGAGCTCCACGCGATCGCCTGGAGAAACACCGCGAATTCGCCCAAGGTCGACGCGCTGGCGTTGCGTGAGGTTGCCCGTGAGAAAGCCGAGCTCGACCTCGCCGTCCGCGTACTTTTCGCGACCGTCGTCGCTCGCGCGGTAGCCCGTGAGGAAGGGCCCGTTGAGCGGGAGGAACACCGCGGCCGGAAGACCGCTCACGGTTGCGCGCGCGGCGATGTCCGTGAGGCCTGCA
>CAIKNO010000754.1 GCA_903828805.1 uncultured Sandaracinus sp.
CCGTCGGTGGGCGAGGCCCAGGTGACGGGCCGCGTCACGGCGAACAACGGGTACGCGTTCGGCTTCGGCTCGGCGACGGCCGTGACGACGCGCAGCTCGGGCTGGGTATGGAACGGCCTCGCGTGCGACATCGCATGCTGCACCGGCTGGGAGACGTACTCGATCCCCGCGGCCACGCTCTCGTCGAACGAATACGCCTACATCCTGGCGGCGGGCGACAATGACAGCCTCACCGGCATGACCGCGACCTTCCTCGACTCGGCCGGCGGGGTCGTGCTCAACACCAACACCACCGGCGGAGAGTGGCAGGCCTGCGACATGGGCGCCCAGTCGGGCAGCACGGAGCCCACGGGCGGATGGGACACCTACGTCAACGGGCGCATCGGAGCCTGCACGTGGGTGAACCTGGTCGCCGGCTGGAACGGCGGCAACGCCTGCATGTGGGCTCCGACCCCGACGTGGGTGTGGGGCAGCGGCATCGCGACGGCCAACCGCCGCGTGCTGTTCCGGACGCGGACGACGGAGATCACGCCTCCGGCCTGCGTGGACAGCTCGGTGACGGGCATGGACACCGGTTGCACCTCGACGTTGCCGTACTGCCTCGGGGCCGGCCCGACCGCGCGATGCGTCGCCTGCACGACCGCCGCGCACTGCGATGATCGCAACCCCTGCACCATCGACGCCTGCGCTGAGAACGCGTGCCTGCTCGCCTCCGTGGCGGGGGGCCAGGTGGGGGGCTGCGCGACCGGCTTCGTGTGCTCGGGCGGCCTGCGCAACCGCTGCGTGGACTGCATCGACGACGCCGCCACCACGCTCGACTCGGGCTGTGGGCGGGGCGTGCCCCACTGCCGGACCACCGGGACCGGGGCGCCCGTCTGCGAAGCGTGCATCGACAGCATCGCAGGCGCGGGCACGGACCTCGGCTGCGCCCCCGCGACGCCGAACTGCGTCGTCGGCCGCGACGGCGCGTCGCTCTGCGTCTCCTGCACCTCGGCGGCCGAGTGCGGCGATGGCAACGAGTGCACCACCGACTCGTGCGCGGCTGGTTCGTGCCGCCACGCGTCGGTCTCGGCGGGCGGGCTCTGCACCGGCGGCGTGTGCGACGGTGCGGCGTCGAACCCGCTCTGCGCGCCTTGCCTCGACAACCAGGCCGGAGGCGCGACGGACACGGGCTGCTCCGCCGCGCTCCCGCTCTGCTTGCCGACGCCCGACTCGGTCTCGTGCCAGGCGTGCGAGGACACCGAGGTCGGCATGGTCGACCCCGGCTGCGGAGACACCACCCCCGCGTGCGTGACGGTCGAGGGTGCCAGCGTGTGCGTGCCCTGCGAGGACTCGGCCGAGGGCTCGATGCAAGATGATGGTTGCGCGGCCTCTGCGCCCCTCTGCGTGCCCGGTGCGGGCGGGGTGCCCGGCTGCGTCGCTTGCACCATCGACGCCGACTGCAGCGGGGCGCTCCCCTTCTGCGACAGCGCGACGAACACCTGCGTGGCGTGCACGGCGAGCGCCAGCTGCCCGCTCGCGGATCCGGTCTGCTCGCCTGCGACCGACACGTGCGGGCCCTGCATGGCGGACACCGACTGCGCGATGCTCACGGCGACGCCCGTGTGCGACGAGGCCTCGGGCGACTGCGTGGCCGTGATCGAAGAGGACGCCGGCCCGGGCGAGGTCGACGCCGGCGCCGACGATGCCGGCGCCGAGGACGCCGGTGCCGACGACGCCGGTCCGATCGCGGTGCCCGATGCGGGCATCGATGGCGGGCCTGAGCCGGGCGCCCTCACGGGCGGCGCGTGCGGCTGCTCGGTGCACACCAACCGGGACGCGGGGGGCTTGCTCGCGAGCCTCCTGGTGTTCGGGCTCGCGTGGGCGCGGCGTCGTCGC
>CAIKNO010000755.1 GCA_903828805.1 uncultured Sandaracinus sp.
AAGAGCAGCGTGAGGTTGTCACCGTACGCGTTCGGCGAGGCCGAGGGCGCCATCGCGGGGACCGAGCCCGAGTCCACCGCGCCGCTGACGACGTGGTAGAGCAGGACGGTCCGGAGCACCTCGACCGTGGGCATGCCGGTCAGCATTCCGAAGGCCTCGTTCGTCGGCGCGAACACCGTGAACGGCCCGGTGCCCGAGAGCGTGCTCCCGAGGTCGGCCGCGGTCACCGCGCCGACGAGGGACGTGAGGCCCGCGTAGCGCGCGAGGTCCGCCACGGTGGGGGGAAGGAGCACGCGGTCGATGATGTGGATGACGCCGTTGGACGCCGGGATGTCGGCGGTGACGACGTTGGCGCCGCCGGTGACCGTGTTGCCGCCGTTGATGGTCACGCCCGACGTGGTGCCGAGGATGATCGAGAACGAGGACACGGTGGTGGCCGGGCCGGCCGTGACGGCGCTCGACGCCACGCGGCCCGAGATCGCGTGGTAGGTGAGGATGGCCCGGACGGTGTCCACGGGCATCGCCTCGATCATGGCCGTCGTGATGCCCGACGCCGCGAACGCGGCGTTCGTCGGGGCGAACACGGTGAACGGACCGGCGGTGTCGAGGGTCTCGACGAGGCCCGCGCGGTTGGCGGCCGCGACGAGGGTCGAGAAGTCGGGGTTGCCCGCGGCGATGTCGGCGAGCGACCCGAGCGCGCCGGCGTCGACATCGGCGCCGCCGTCGACCTGTCCGCCTCCGCCGTCCACGTCCACGGGGCCGGCGTCGGGGGTGGGCGTGGTCTCACCGCCGCAGCCGGCGAGGCCGGCGAGGCCGGCGATGGCGAGCGCGATGAGCGCGGCTTGCCGAAGGGTCGTCGTCATTCGAAGCATCGTTGAGTTCCTCCAGTGCTGGACCCAAGACGGGACCGGCGTGGTCGGAGACCTGCGGCCGCACACATGGTTCGTCAAGATATTTTCTGGACAGATTCGATTCGGCCATATTTTTTGAACATTTCGAGACAGGCTCTCGACTCCGAGGCAGTCCGGACCCAGGCCTCCGAGGTGAATTCCATCGCGCCCTGGGAACTCGAACTGTTCTTCGACGGCGACTGTCCGCTCTGCGTGCGGGAGATCCGGATGCTGAGGTGGCTCGACCGCCGCTCGGCCATCCGGTTCGTCGACATCGCGGCGGGGTCGCTCGGGCCGGACGTCCCGGCGTTCGACGTCCTGATGGCGCAGATCCACGGCCGCACGCCGGAGGGCGCGTGGCTCACCGGCGTCGAGGTCTTCCGCCGCGCGTACGCCGCCATCGGCCTCGGGCCGCTGGTGGCCCTGAGCCGGCTGAAGCCGGTCGATGCCGCGCTTCGTTGGGGTTACGAGGTGTTCGCACGAAACCGGCTCCGTTGGACGGGCCGATGCGAGGGGGGCTCGTGTCGAACGGCGACGACCTGAGAGACGACGCGCCCGCCCGGAGCAACACCGGCGACGGCACGTTCCCGATGCGGGTGGTCACCCGCCTGACGGGCCTGACGGCGGACACGATCCGGGTCTGGGAGCGGCGGTACGGCGCGGTGCGCCCGGATCGCACGCAGGGCAACGCCCGCCGCTACTCGAGCGAGGAGATCCGAAGGCTGACGCTGCTCAGGGAGGCCGTGTCTCACGGCCATGCCATCGGCGAGATCGGCCAGCTCTCCGACGAGCAGATCGTCCGGCTGACAGCCGAGGCCACGGCCCCCGAATCTCCGACCCCGAGTCGCGGTCGCTGGGCTTCGATCATCGACGCGTACCTCGAAGCCGTCGAGCGCTACGATCTTCGACGGGCCGACGAGATCTTGACCCGCACCGCGGTGCTGACCAGCCCGCGCGAGCTCGCGGTCGAGGTGATAGCCCCCCTGCTCCGCGAGGTGGGCGCGCGCTGGATCGACGGCACCGTGACGATCGCGCACGAGCACGTCGTGTCCTCGCAGTGCAAGAGCGTGCTCGGGACGATGCTGCGGGTCGCGGCCATCGACCCGGGCGCACCGCGGATCGTCCTCGGTGCGCCCGAGGGACACCACCACGACCTCGGCCCGCTGATCGCCGGCGTGCTCGCCGCTTCCCGGGGCGTGTCGCCGGTTCACCTCGGGGCGGACGTGCCCTGGTCGGAGTTCCTGGGCGCTGCGCGCCGGGCCGACGCCGGCTTGCTGGTCCTCGGGTTCGCGCGCGATCTCGGCGCCGACGAGGCCCGCCGGACCCAGGAGAACCTGCGGTCGCTGGTCGATCGGATCGACGTGTGGGTCGGGGCGCCGCCGCAGCACGCGGTCACCCGAATGGACTCGCGATTGCGGGTCTTTCACGACTTCGACGCGCTCGACGCCGAGCTCGCGCATCGCTTCTCGCGCGCCCGTGGCTAGGCCGTAGCCCGCCCGTGGCTAGGCCGGAGCCCGCCCACCGGGGGAGCCATTCCCCCGCGCGCGCGGGCTCCTGAGCGAGCGCCGCGCGTCAGCGCCCCACGCGCCAAAGCTCCTGGCCGGCGTGCACTGCGCCACGGTCGACCACGAGCTGCTGGTACGAGTCGCCCATGTGCACGTCGCTCGCGTGCCGCCCGTACTGCTGCCACACGAAATGCGTCAGCTCCCCGACCGTGAGCTGACGATCCGGCGGGTTTGCATCGGCCTCCCCCTGGATTCCCAGCCGCAGGAAGTGCGAGAGATAGCCGCCCGCATGGAACTGCGCGGCGACCGCGCTGGTGACGTCCTCCTCGGAGCTGAAGAGTCCGACGACGTCAGGCCGGGTGATGACGTCCTTCGCGAACCCTCCGGCGAAGCAGGCATCGAGCGCGACGAGGGACGTGCGGGCGTGGACCCCGTCCATGAGGCGCCCGAAGTCGTCGTCGAGCAGCGGACCGTCGTGGACGAACAGGTACTCGTCGATGCCGTCGAGCTCACGCGCATCGGCGCTGTGCCCTTCACGCTGGCCCCCGTGCCCCGAGTAGAAGAAGACGAACGTGTCGTCCGGCGTGATCTGCGCCGCGATCTGGCCCATGGCCGTCCGGATCGCAGCGCCGGTGGCCCGTCCGTCGGTCAGCAGGAACTCGCGC
>CAIKNO010000756.1 GCA_903828805.1 uncultured Sandaracinus sp.
CTGGAGTGCCCCCTCGGTGGTGCGGATCGTCGCGAGCGAGCCGTCGCCGACCGGCTCGAGCCGCAGGCACAGCGCGCCGTCCGACGACAGGACCTCGACGATCGCGTCGGGATCCGGCTGCCGCGAGAGTGCGTCCGCGAGCAGATCGAGGAAGAGGTCGAACGCCGCGACGTCGAGCTCCGGCAGCGCGCTCAGGCGGACGCGTCCGACCAAGAGGCGGCGACGCGCCGCCTCGAGCTGCCGCGACTCCTCCTCGACCAGCGCGGCGAGGCGCGCGCGCGACGCGCTTCGATCCTCCACCTTGCGCTCCGCGCCTGGCCGGTCGTGCCGTCCGGTGCTCCGGAAGCGAGGCGTGAGGCGCAGCGTCGGCTGCGCGAGCCACGAGAGCTGAGGATCCACCATCCCCTCGTCGAGCGCATCGAGGCTCTCGGCGTTGATGCGGAGGTGGCGCGCCGGCGAGAGCGCGAAGGCGACCCGGTAGAGCCGGTGCGCGTCGGACTCGCTCGGTGCTTCGGCGAACCATCGCGCGAGCGTGCGCCAATCGGCGTAGCGATCGGTGCGCCGCATCCTGCGGTCGTGCATCGCAGCGGCAGCGGCGAGGAGCGCGGGGATCGCGGCCCGCGCGCGCTCGCGCAGCACCTCGGCCTGGGATTTTGTGGGCCCTTCACCCGAGAACCAGCGCGAGAGCCCATGCCAGCGCGCACGCCACTCCTGGACGGCGACCGGGAGCGCCTCCGTGAGATTGACCCGGTCCACCACCTCGCGATTCGCGACCGCCTGGAGGAGCCGCTCCACCCCGAGCGCGTCGATGCGCGCAATCGCTTCGGCGATCGGCAGCGTCGCGACGACCAGCTCGCGCAGGAAGCGCTCGAGGTAGTCGATGAGGCGCTCCTTGTAGAAGAGGAACGCTTCCTCATCGCCGGCCTGGAGATCCACGCTGCGACGCAAGGACCCAAGGAAGACCTGCGCCTTCGACGTGAGATCCTCGAACCGCCGTCGGAGCTGATCGAACGTCTGGTAGAGCTTCGCCGTGTCGGGCAGCTCGGCCCTCGCGAGCACCTCGAGCTCGCCGAGCAGCGCCGTGATGTCTGCCAGAGCGGCCGCCTGGAGCTCCCCCGGCTCGTGGATGGTCTTCTCGTACTCGCGGACGGCTCGCTCCGCCGCTTCGCCGGCGCGCGAGAGCTGATACAGCCGGCGCTCACGGTAGAAATCCTCGAGGCGCACGACATCCGAAGTGTCGGGCGAGGACACCAGGTTCCCCCACGTCTCGAGCTGTCGCAGCGCGGCATCGGCCTCCTCGACCGTGACGTCCGGGATCCACGCGCCGATGTCGCCCGTCACCTCGTCCGCCCGCAGATGCAGCAGGAATCGCTCCTTCGCCGCGAAGAACACCGCTGCGATCGCGCGGTAGAGCGGCGCCTTCTCCGCGTCCACGTAAGCGAACGTCCGGAGCCGTCCCCCCGAGCCCGAGGTCACCTTCGACGCGGTCTCGCGCCTGATGGGTACCTCAGGCCTGCCGCGAGGGGAACGAGCGACCGTCAGGTGGGGATGCATGAGGACGTAGACGCTGTGCGCGCGCCCCGTCTGACGGCGACAGCCGCCGTCTCGGCTTCCTGGGCTTTGGTCGGGCCTGCGAACACCCTTCTGCGGGCTCATCGGCCAGGTCCGCTCGCGCCGCGCGGGCCGGACGGGCGTTCGATCCCACGCTCTCGCTGCGTCCGGGTCACCGTCGACTGTCAGTTAGCGGGGCTGGACTGCGTCTCCTGGTCGGGTTGCCCGTCGTCGCTCTTGGTGTCGGCGTACGGGTCTGCCTACCGGAGCGAGATGAGCGATTTCGAGGCAAGCGCTGCGCGCAACGACTTCATCGCCGCCATCATGGAACGGATCGCGCCGGACGATGCGGTCGTCGAGCTCGCGTGCGGAAGCAGCGTGCGCGTCGCTCGAGCCATGGCGTCGATGGGCCATCGAGGGTCGATGACCTTCGTCGATTGGCGTCGAGATGCGCTCGAAGAGCATCGACGGGCGCTCGGTCGCGCTCCTCGCTTCCAGTGGGTTTGGGCCGACGCGCTGGACGGCCGGCCCTTCGAGGGCGCCTGGCTGGTCATCCACGCCACGTTGCCACGATTGACCGGCATTCACGGCGAGCTGGTCAAGCCGAGGACCCCGAGCGAGTGTGCCCGGGTCATGGACACCCTCCGGCACTCCGGGGCGCGCGGCGCGTTCATTCTTGCCCTTGGCATCGAACGAGACGTCGTTCGAACCGGCCTCCGGGCGCTCGGACTCGACGCCGCCGAGCGCGACGCCGTCGCCCTCATGGGCGATCCTCCCGGGGAAGTCCTCGGGCGCTACTTCGCGGTCGAGTTCGAACCGACCGATGAGTAGTCTTCCCTTGGCGTACGCGTCCTCAGAACGCTCTCACACCAGAGCCCCCAGGCAGCCCCCACCCGTGTCGAGTTCCCCCCTTCCTCCGCCCGAGCTCGATACTGCTACTCGGCCCATCGCCGAGGGGAACGCGGCGCGCAGCGGCAAGCTCGCTCCATATCTCGCCGAGGCGTTCCGAGCGCACGCGCGCGGGCGATGGAAGGGTTCCACCGAATACGCGCTGCTCGACGCGACGCTCGCACGGCGGCTCGCCATGCGGCCTCGCGCCGACCTGCTGCTGACCGCGCAGGATGCGAGCCGCACATTCGTAGAGTTCGAGGTGAGCCGCGCCGATCCCGTCGCCAACCAGGTGAAGTTCCTCGTCGCGGCGCAGGCCGGGGCGTTCGGTGACCGTGACGTCTTGGTGTGTATGCTCAGCCCGGACATCCGTCGCGGAAAGCGAAGCCTCAGCGCCGAGTTCGGACGGCACCTCCGCACCGCGGGCATGAATGCATTCACGCTCTCGCTACTGCCGGGGTTGTCGCCCCGTGAGGTACGGCGGCTGAACCAGCTTTCCGAGGCAGAGATCGCGCACGCGTCGCTGCCCGTCGCGTCGGAGTTCGAACGCGTCCTGAGCGTCATCGAGCCGCGCGGCGAGCTCGACCACCGCATCCACTTCGCGGGCGACGTGACCGACGTCGTCGCGAACATCTGGGCCTGGAACGACGCGATGGCGGGCGCTGGCGCAGACCTCTGGGCAGGTCGCGCCGCGCAGTTCTTCGCCTTCGATCCGCTCTCTCGGTCGTTCGCACCGTCGAAGTTCTGTGCGTTCCTCCCCACCGCGCGCCCCGGGGGTCCCGCAGCGCCGCCGACGATGACGATGCCCACATACATGTCGCTCGGAGAACGGGATCCGCGCTTCGATGGTCACCGCGCGCGTACGCATCTCGCAAACCGCCTTGGATTCCAGCTCATCGAAGCGAGTAGCGATCGCGACCGCGCCCGAGCCGAGGCGTTCTCTCGATGGACCGCAGCGCTCGGTCCGGCGCTCTCGGTTCGAGCCTCGGCGCACTACCTCGTGCCCCCGCGCTGGTACGCCGAATGACCATCGCCGACGGCGATGCATCGACCTCCTGTGCCATGTGCTCGACTGGTTCCGAGCGCGCGTCGAGAGCGCGCCCCGGATGGCTTGTCGCCGAGCGGTGTCAGGTTTCTGAGGGACGTCCGTCCTGGGCGCTGGAGGTTCCCGATGTCCGTCACCAGCACGGTCGTCTCCGTGGCAGTCAAGGCCGCAATCCAGGTCGTCACGAAGGGCAAGCTCGATCCGCGCTACGTCGCAAAGGCTGCGAAGAAGGTCGTGAAGGCCCGACGCGTCGCAGGAGGACGAGCGCCGTGACGTGAGCGAGGGCGGCGCGGCGCCCCGCAGCGGACACCGTCCGCATCAGACGTCTGTGCGTGCCACGCACGGGCGTGGCGCCCCCGTCGCGCACCCGGGCCGAGCTGGCGCGGCGATGTGTCGAACTCAGTACGGATAGTGAAGGGCCACGGCCTTGGCGGCTGGGACACCGCGTGCGTAGGCAAGGACGCGCTCCAAGTACGGCCGCGCACGAGGCAGCGCTCGGAGGGCATCCAGCGTCTCGTCGGTCGGTGCGTCCTGCTCGAGCGCTGCGTCGAGTCCCGCGAGCAGGACCGGGACCGGGTCGTTCTCGGGCAGAGCCGCCCTCGTCGCCGAGGCCACGTCGGGCTGACCAAGCCGGAACGCGGCGCGCGCGAGCGTGCGGCGCCACCGCGCCCCGAGGTGGCTCGGGAGCGTGTCGGGCGGGCGGTGGAGCAGATCGTAGGCCCCTTGCGCGTCCTCCATGGACAGCAGCATCCGGGCGCGCGCTTCGTCGACGTATCCGCGGGAGATCGGCGCGGTGTCCGGTGAGGCCTCGAACAACCGGCGCGCGTCGTCCAGCGTGCGCAGCAGGGCCTCGTCGACGCGGGTGAGCGAGGCCACGCGGAACGACTCGGAGAGCGCGTGCGAGGCCTGATCAGCGAGGCGGTGCGTGCGCCAACCCTCGATGGCGCGCACGAGCCACACGAGCGCTTCGTCGAAGCGGCCCCACGACGCGTACGCCCGCCCTAAGGCCCCGGCGAGCTTCAGGTGATCCTCGAATTCGTCCCCGCGCTCGGTCATGAAATGAGGCGTCGTCGCGAGCGCGACGACCTCTTCCCATCGCGAGGAGCACGAATCGGTGTGCGACTGGACCACATGCGCCATCACGCGCGGACGGATCGCTCCGCGGAGAGCAGGCAGCCACGGCTCGTCGAACGGGATCTCCGCGTCCGGCACACCCGTGTGCCGACGTGCGATCCGCCGCGCGATCTCGGCCCGATGACGGTCCCCTGCCGAGAGGTCCTCGCGCGCCGCGAGCTCCGCACTCGCTCGCTCCACGCCGGACCAGCCCAGCAGCAAATTCGAACCGCGCGTCGCAAGGTCGAACACGTCTGCGACCGCCTCCGACGCATCGGCAGGGTCGCGCCACTGGTCGAGCAGCAGCTCCGCGATCGGACGGGGAAAGAAGAGCGGGCGTCCCAGCGCCTCGGCAACGCTCGACACACCCTCGATGTGGAGGGCCCGACCGAACCTTGCAGCGAGGTCGCCCGCGATCTTCTTGGCCTCGAGCTCCTGCGACCGCGCGACCACGAAGCGCGTGACGCCGAGCACATGGGTCGCGATGTGCTCGATCTTGGCCGCCAATCCCGACACTCCGTGCGCGGATCCGTCCGCGCGGATCTCGACGCTGGCGCACACGTTCGGGGTCGTCGGTACCCCGAGCGCATTCGACAGGTGCGCCGCGACGAAGGCCAGTCCGAACGAGCCCCCCTCGAGCATCCTGACGTGACCGCCTTGCTTCGAGACGAGCACAGCCTGGATCGTGGGCGGGCCGTCCCCCGAAACCCTCGTGAGGAGCGGCGCGTCTCGGCGTGCGACCCGAAAGGCGAGGGCGCTCGAGTCGGCCGCCGAGCCCACGATGTAGGCCGAGCCGTCACGCTGCGTGCCCCGGGTCAGCGACACCCAGGCCGCCGTGCTCTGGTCCATGCCGTAGGAGGCGAGCACGACCTGACCCGGCCCCCACGCCGACGGCGGCGCGCAACCGAGCACGATCGCGCGTTCGGCGAGCGCAGGGTCGGCCGGCCATCCGCAAGGCGTCGAGAGTGCGTGACGCAGCGCCTCCCGCTCGGTGCGCTCCCCGAGGCCCGAGCGCAGGAGCTCGAGCGGCGTCACCTCGCGCGTTCCTGCGAGGCCCACCACGCACTCGGCGTCTCGTCTGCCGCCGCTCGGAGGCGCAGCGAGGGCCGGCTGTTCGAAAGAAGTGCCCTCAGGATGTCGATCGAGGCGGTGGCCGTGGAGTCGACGGCCTCCACGGCCCTCGCGAGCAGCGTGTCCGAGGCGCCGGCCAGCCGCGAGGCCGCGAGCGCCGACTCCAGCTCGTCGCGATCGATGGCGAGCCCGGCGGCCACGTCGGCGGCGACCTCGTCTCCCTGGCTGCTCCGAAGTGCGTTCAGCGAGAGGAGCTGCTCGCGGCAGCCCCACGCCAGCGCGACCCCCTCGTCGGCCACAGCGCAGGCGTCGGCGTCCTTCACATGCACAGCGAGCCAGTCCGCGACGCGCGCTGCGCTGGTCCCACGCCCTTCCATCAACCACCGGCGGAGGACGTCGCGGTCGGCGCGCGAGCCGGGTGTCCAGAGCCTCGCGACCGTGCCCAGCGCAGCGAGACGATCGAACGCCCCACCCTCGGCCCCCGTCGCGTACAGCTCCTCCAGCCAGGGCGGCACCGACATCCCTTCGAGCAGCGACGCGAGCGCAGGGAGAGTCGGCACCTGGACTTCTCGCGCGGCCCGAGCACCCAGGAACGGTGCCAGCGCGCTCGTGCCAGTCGCCACGAGCTGTGCGCGCAGGTGCCCGCCCCGGAGGATCTCGAGATAGACGCTGCCCTCGGGCGTCGTCGTACGCAGGTAGGCCGCCTCGTTGCGCGTGTCGATCGACACATCGCCCGGCTCGTGGCGGTGACTCACGCCTCCGAGCACTTCCAGCTCGCCGGAGGGCGCGTTCACGGCGAAAATGCAGGCCGCGAAATCCCAGCGCTGCACGAACAACCCCGACCGCGCGCCCAGGGTCACCGGCGTGTATGCGGGCGTGAGGCGCGAGAGGTCGATGGCCTCGGCGCTCGCCAATCCGTGTCCGACCTCTGCCGGCGGCGCCGGAACGTTGGCGATCTCCTCGACGATGGCGTCGTCGGGAAGGTCGATCGGAGGACCAGTCCAGGGAATGTGGCTCACGGTTCTCCCCTTCCGACGCGCGCACCGTTCGTAGGCTGACAGCTGTAAAGGAGGCGCACGCATCCACGGGCTCGGTCGGCCTCGCGAAGCGTGAGCTTCCCCGCGGCACAGAGTCGTCCGACCGTCGCGTCGAGGGCCGCCCGCGCCCGCGTGTGTCGCTGGTGGAGCTTCAGACGCTCGGTCTCGGCCTCGCGCGACCCTGCGGGATTCGACAGGAAATCCGCCGTGGAGCGCTGCTCGAACGCAATCTCGAAGAGTTGGTCGATTGCCTCCGCGAGCCCTGCCCGGTAGCGGGCCGAGATCGCCTCGAGCGCATCGTTACGCAACCCCGACAGGATGTCCTTGGCGAGCGAGGCGAGCTCGTCGAAGGAGCGGTCGCGGTCATCGTCGTCGACTGTTCGCGAGTGGCCTTCCAGCGTGTCGTCGAACTCCTGGAAGCGTGTACCCCGATGCTTGTCGCGCAGCCTGTCCTTCGCACAATTCTTGACCGCTCGACCGAGGTACGAGCGCGCTGTCACTATGCCCGCCACGCTCGGATCGAACGCGCCGAGCTCGACTTTGCGCGTTACGCGCACGATTCCATCCGCCAAGGCGTCGTCCTGCTCGGCCGACGATAGGGCGGCGAAGCGTCGCACCTTGGGGCGCATCTCCCGCTCGAGGGTCTGGTAGGCCTCCATGGCCACCTTCGGCGAGGCCGGCTGCTTTCGCGCGACGATGAGAAGGGCGTCGACGATGGTCATGGGCGCGCCTTCTCGACCTCGGCCACCCACGCTGCGGCCTGTTCACGTGCCCAGACCATCGGCTCGCCCGCGAGCTCCGGGATCTCGCCTCCGCGAAACGCCGCCGCCACGGCCGCCCGCGGGACGTCCGGGGCGGCGATGGCCGGAAGTTCGCGCCCACCCAGCAACTCGACGGCTCGCGTCGGCGGCACCCCGAGCGCACGCGTCACGCCGTGGGCGAGCGCAGCCCACCCCGGATGCGCCGCCTGCCCTGTCAGCACATGACGCATCTGATTGGCCGCGAAATCGGCCAGCACCACCCCCGGGTGCACGGTCGCGTCATACCTCGTCACGAACTCCGACGGCACGATCCGCGGGGTCACGCGCCCCGGGAGTGCCGGCACCGACGCAGCACGGCGGGCGGCCTCGGCCACATAATGCGCATTCAACGAGGGCCAAGTGCGTGGTCGCATCTCCCCGAGCGTCACCCCGCGGGTCGCGACCCTGCACCAGATGCGAACGTCGGTGTTCGCCGCGCGCGGCTGCTCGCGAACCACCATCAGGACCCGCTCGAAGAGGGTCTCGAGCGCATCGAGGTAGCGGTCATGGGCCACCTGCCCGGGCCCTGCCGCAGGCGCGTCCTCGAACTGCGTCCCCGCGCCGGCGACCGCCAGCATGTTCCCGCGTACGACGCTCTCTGCCGCATGACGGAGGAAGGCCTGGAACGCTGCGAATTCGTTGCGCACGAGTTGCACGAGCCGTGCGTGCGCGCCCGGGTTCTCGCGCCGCACGAGCGCGTCGACCGCCAGGAGGAGCGCGTAGTCCGGCTCCCCAGGTCGCCGCGCCGCCTCGCGCAGGGCCTCCGCCGCGTGCGTCCTCGAGCGCTGCACCACCTCCACCGCAGGACGCGCCTGCGCGAGGGCCCGTTCCCGCTCCGGACTCGGCGCGCCTGCGTTTGCGAGCGCCAACCAGACGCGCGACGCAGGCACGCGGAGCACGGAGGCGTGCGGCGGCCAGCTCGCGGTCGGGAAGATTCGCTCGATCTCCGTGCGCAGTGCGAGTACGTGGTCGGGATGCTCCGAGCCCCGGAGCAGGAACCCTCCCACGACCAGCGGCTCGGTCGGTGGTGCGGCCCCCCCCGAGTCGAATTGTCCGGACTCGTCTACGTAGAGGAGCCAGTCCTCCCGTCGTGCGCTCATGCGCCGCGAGCCTACTGCGCCGAAGGCACGAGGAAAAGAGCGGCCTGCACCCCGCCCCTCGCGCTACCGTCGCCCGGGAGGGACCGCATGAGCCGCGTGAGCATCGAAGACCTCGGGTTCGACGAGCGTGCATCGGCCCTCCTCGCACCCGACGAGCTGGCGTGGATCGAATCCGTGCGCCGCAAGATCGAGGAGCAGGCGTGGGACTCCGCCGTCACCGAGGTCTTCAAGCGGCTCGAGAAGCTCCTCGCCGACGGGCTCGCGGAGCAACACAAGAACCTCGACCCGACCTCCCTCAAGTTCGTGAACCAGGCCCTCGACGCCCTCAAAGTGCCCGCGCGCGTTCGTCACCGCATCGACGCCATTCGACCGATTCGCAACGACGCCTCGCACCACCGGGAGCCCGGCGCGACGACGCCGGGCCACGATGCCCTTGTCACGCTCGTCGTCACCCTGGATGTGTTGACCAGTGCGTGGGCGAAGCCCTGGGTCGGAGGGCCCACGCAGGAGGCCCTGCGCATCGCGCTGAACCGCCTCGCACCCTGGCACCGCATGGCCTCCCTCGACGGTGTGCCCGACGCGCTCACGCATGTGCGCCGCCGACTGACCACGCCCCTCGCGGCACGCCGGAGCCTCGATGTGCTCGGGCTCGACCTCGCCGGCACGTGGGGGTCCCTTCGCACCGAGATCCTGCGACGCTCCTGGAGCCATGGCCTCGACATCCGCATGCTCTGCGTCGACCCGGAGAGCGCAGCGATCCTCGAGGTGACCTCCTCCGCGCGCCACACGTGGGTCTCGCACCGGAGCGCGAAGGACAGCCTCGAGCAGATCGCCGAATACGCGTCCGACGATTCCGAGGGTCTGCGCGCGCGCGGCATCTCGCTCGAGGTCCGTGCGTACCCGGACCCCCCGACCCTCCACGGCTACCTGGTCGACGACCGAGAGCTCGTCTGGTCGCTCTGCGAGTTCCACGAGGGGCGGCTCACCGTCGGCCCCCGTCCCTACCGACAGGTCGACGAAACCTCCCCCCGCGCGGTGGACACGGCCGACCTCAAGACCTTCCGCAGCTGGTTCGCGCACCACTGGGCGCGAGGCCGTACGATCGTCGCGCTCCCCTGACAGCGCGGATCACTTGAGCTGAGCGAGGACGTGATCAATCCAGGCGACGGCGTCGCGGGAGCGGACCTGCCTTGCAACGCGCGCGATGGCCTTCCGTAGAGTGGCGCTCGGTCGGGCCCCGGCCGCCTTCAAGAGCCACTTGAACTTCGACCAGCAGAGCTCGATGGCGTTCAGGTCGGGCGAGTAGCCGGGCATGTAGAGCACGCGGGCCCCGCGCGCCTCGATGGCCTCGCGGATCACCGTCGCACGGTGCGCGCCGAGGCCGTCCACCACGACGACGTCGTCGGGTGGCGGCACCGGCGTCAGGTGCTCGTCCACGAAGCGCCGGAACACCGCGGCCGTCGTGCCTCTCTCCACGGACATGACGGCCTGCAGGCCGTCGTAGGTCAGCGCCCCCGTCTCCTCGAGGAAGACGAACCGGCTTGTGGTGAAAGCGTGGATTTCTTCCGCGAAGCGCTCGCGCGCGGCGACGACGGCTAGAGCACCGATCCGTTCGAAACGGTGATCATTTCGATCACTTGCGAACCGGGGATCGACAGGAGGGTGGGCATCGTGATCGCCTCGTGCGCGTCGACCGTCTGCGGACGGCGCGTGGAGGCAGCGATGAGCGTACCGCGATGGACCCCGTCGAGTGAGATCACAAAGCGCGAGGCGTACCTGCTGAAGCGTCTGGTTCGCACGAAGAAGCTGTTCCGGTTCCTGCGCGAGCACCGGCTCGATCTCTTCAACGACGCGTTCCAGGACGAGCTCGCGTCGCTGTACCGCGACACCGACGAGGGCAAGGTACCCATCCCGCCGGCCCAACTTGCGATGGCGGTGCTGCTGCAGGCGTACACGGAAAGTTCGGACGCCGAGGCGATCGAGAACGTGGTCGTCGATGCTCGCTGGCGGATGGTCCTCGGGACGCTGACCAACGAGGAAGAGGACCCGCCGTTCTCGCAGGGGACGCTGCAGCGGTTCCGGCAGCGCATGATCGCGCACGACATGGATCGGCGGCTGCTGGAGCGGACCGTCGAGCTCGCAAAGCACACGGGCGGTTTCGACTTTAAGAAGCTTCCGAAGACCGTGCGGCTCGCGGTCGACTCGCGGCCGCTCAGCGGCGCAGGCCGAGTCGAGGACACCTTCAATCTGCTCGGGCACGCCGCGCGGAAACTGCTCGAGTGCGCAGCTGCGATCGCGGATCGCGAACCGAACGAACTCGCGACCGCGGTCGGCGCGGCAACGCTCGCGTCGAGCAGCACGAAGCGGGGTCTCGACATCGACTGGAACGACCCTGAGCAGAAGGCCGACGCGATCAAGAAGCTCGTCGCTCAGATCGACCGCCTCGAGCAGTGGGTCCGCAACAAGCTCGGCGACCAGGCGGACCGACCGCCTCTGTCGAGGGCGCTCGAGACGCTGGCGCAGCTTCGCGACCAGGATCTCGAGCCGGACCCTGATGGCGGCGGCGCTCCTCGCATCCGCCGCGGCGTGGCGGCGGATCGTCGGGTGTCGGTCGAGGACGCCGAGATGCGTCATGGGCGCAAGAGCAAGAGCCGCACGTTCAATGGCTACAAGAGCCACCTCGCGGCGGACCTCGACACGAAGCTGATTCTCGCCTGCGGCATCACGCCCGCGAACAAGCACGAGGCCGACGCGCTGCCGGCGATCATCGACGACCTTGCTCGCTACCGAGAGCGGAACGAGCTCGGAGAGCTGCACATCGACCGCGGCTACATCGCGAGCGCCAACATCGGAGCGCTCGTCGCCAAGAAGGTCTCGATCATCGCGAAGCCCTGGCGCTCCCACAGCGCGCTTCACTTCACCAAGAGCGACTTCCGGCTCGACCTGTCGCGGCTCACGATCACCTGCCCCGCAGGTCACACCGAGAAGGTGCGCCTCGGCACGGTCGCGCGGTTCCCCGCGGCGACCTGCGATCGCTGCCCGATCCGTGCGCGCTGCACCGACAGCGCGCTGGGCCGAGGTCGCACGGTCGCGATCGCCGCGGACGAGCGGCTCCAGAAGACACTCCGCGTCGCGATCGCGACTCCGCGAGGGCGTGCGCGTCTGCGGGAGCGCGTGACGATCGAGCACCGCCTCGCGCACCACGCCAGCAAGCAGGGCCCACGCGCGCGCTACCTCGGTGTCCGAAAGAACACCTTCGATGCCCGGCGTCTCGCGGCCACGATCAATCTGGAGCAACTCCAGGCCGCCGAGGCTGCGTGAACTCAATGGAATCAAATGATTCGGTGTTCTAGGCGGAAACCACCGTCTGATTTCGCGTGAAACCGAGCCGCACCAGCGAGCGGCCGACGGTCGCGACGCCGAGCATGACGCCGGTCCGCCGCGCGTACGCCGCCGCGAGGTCCTCGCGCGTCGCGTCGCGCTCCGACTCGACCACCACCCGCACCACCTCGTCGTCCACGCGCTGCGGCTGCTCGCCACCGTGCGGGCGCGGCGCCACCGAGCCAGTCTGACGGAACGGCCGTTCCCGCGGTTCACCGTCGCCACCCCCACGCCGAACAGCTCGGCCGCCTGCTCCCACGTTCGCCTCCGCTCCACCTCGCAGAGCGCCACCACCCGCTCGCGGACCCCACCAAATACGCGGTACCTCGACGCAACCGGCTACGACATTGAACCTCCCTCACCTCCGTTGACACGCCTCTGGAGGAATCCATGCGTGCAACCCGGACGAACTACACCAACGAATTCCGTTCTGACGCCGTGTCGCTGTGCCGACGCGGCGACCGCAGCCTGATGCAGGTGGCTCGTGACCTCGGCGTGAATCACTGGACGCTGCGGGAGTGGTACAGACTCGACGAGATGAAGCGCTCGACGAAGAAGCCGCGCTCGCCCTTCGTCACGCCGCCGAAAGACGAGACGTCCGAGGAGAAGATCCAGCGGCTCGAGCGGGAACTCGTGCGGCTCCAGCGCGTGAATGCGCAGCTGGAGATGGACCACGAAATCCTAGAAGAAGCGGCGGCCTTCTTCGATAGGGAAAGAGAGTGAAGTTCTCGTTCGTCCACGCGGAGAAGGCTTGCTTCCCGGTCGCAACGCTGTGCCGCGTTCTCGGGGTCTCGCGGCAGGGGTACTACGCGTTCGCGGCGCGCGAGCCGAGTCCGCGCGAACGTTCTGATGCGGCCCTGCAACAGCGCGTACGCGAGGTGCACGCGGAGAGTCGCGGCACGTACGGAAGCCCGCGGATTCTGCATGCGCTGCGCTCCAGCGGGTTCAGCGTCGGCAAGCGGCGCGTCGAGCGCACCATGCGCAGCCTGGGCCTCGCAGCGAGACAGAAGCCGCGTTTTCGCACGACGACAGCGGCCAACCCGCTGCATCGCGTCGAGCCGAACGTCCTCGCGCGCGACTTCACGGCGACGCGGCCCAACGAGCACTGGGTCACCGACATCACCTACGTCTGGACCGACGAAGGCTGGTGATACCTCGCTGTCATCCTCGACCTGTTCTCAAGCGCCGTGGTCGGCTGGTCGCTCGACGCAACGCTCGCCACGACGCTGCCGATGCGCGCCCTCGAAGCCGCCGTGCGCCGCCGCAGGCCTGAGCCCGGGCTGCTCCACCACTTGGGCCGTGGCTGCCAGTACACCAGCGCCGACTACCGCCGCGCGCTCGCCCGGCTCGGCGTCACCGTCAGCATGAGCCGAAAGGGCAACTGCTGAGGCAACGCCGTCGCCGAGAGCTTCTTCGCCACGCTCAACACCGAGCTCATCCGACACCGCCACTGGAGCAGCCGCCTCGAGGTGCGCGCTGCGGTCTTCGAGTACATCGAGGTCTTCTACAACCGCCGACGCCTGCACTCATCGCTCGGCTACAAGACGCCCGCCGAGGTCGAAAGCGACTTCGCTCTCGCCCTCGTGGCTTGACCGCGTGTCAGCCGAAACGGCGGACGCCACGTCGCTGCTCGTCCGACGATGCTGTCAGGTTCCGTGATCGGCGCTCGTCGAAGTCGACACGGCCGACGCGGGTGCGCCGGTCCGGACGAACCACGGACGCGGGCGCCGGCCCGCCGGAGCACGATCGATGACGCGCGAGAAGATCGACCCCGCGGCCCCTGTCGTCGCAGGCAGCGTGGCCGCGGTGACCCATGCGCCCACGATCACGCCACGTGCGGCCACGGACGCCGGGGTCCTCGCGCGCGAGCGCCTCTTCCGAGAGGCGGTGCACCAGACGCGCCCGCTCGCGCCCGCGGGCTCGTCCCTCGAGGGGCAAGCCGTCCGCCTGCTCCGCGCTGGAAACGCGCGACACGCCGAACTCGCCGACGCGACGGCCCGGCGCTTCGTCACGGAACCGCGCACGCTCGGCGAGCTCGTCGGGGGCGCCCAGCCGAAGGGAAAGCTTGCCGAGGTCGTCGCCGTCGACACCTACAAACGGCATCAGCAAGGCGAGAATGTGCTGGTCGGCAGCCTCCCGCGTCCTGCGCCCAACGTCGTCGATGTGCGCATCAATCCGGACCCGCAGGCGCGTCGCGACTTGCTCTTTCTTCTCAAGGACCCGCAGCGCGGCAGACAGTTCTTCCGCCCCGGTGGACAGGTGAAGAACGGCGCGTCGTCGTACGTGTGCCGCGGCGCCGAATCGCTCCTCGAGCGAGTCGGTTATGGCGAGACCGTCGTCGTCGACGCGCGCTTCGTGAACCCCGATGGGACGCCACGCGTTGGGGCCGATGCGTTCAACGAGTCCGAGGCGCGGCGCCTCCTCGAAACGCGGGTCCGCCTGCGCGGCGTCCGCGACATGGAGTTGCACGCGGAGCGGCTCGGCCAGGATGTTCGTGCGGCCGAGCGCGACGGGCTCGGGCCGGAGGCGCGCGCTCGCCTGCAGCAACTGCGTGACGACGTAGCGGCCGCCTACCACGGTCGTTCGGTGGCAGGCCGAGCCGTCTCGGGCGCGGCGATGGCGGCCGCGACCGCGGCCATCGTCTCGCTCGCCGTGCAGGCCGCGTCCGGCGGAGACGTGGACGTCGCGCAGGTGACGAAGGCGGCGGGGCAGGGTGCGGTCGCCGCCGGCGCCGGCATCGTCTCCGAGGCCGCGCTCTACCACGCCGCGACGGCGCAGGGGCTCGGGCCCGAAGCGGCCCAGGCGTTCGCACGCCAGGGGGTCGCGGTCGGCTTCTGCCTCGTTGCGGTCGGGGCCGACCTCTGGGACGAGGTGTCCGCAGCCCGCCGCGGCGAGGTGACGCCTGGTTCGGCGCTCCTCGGCGCGAGTGTGAAGGCCGGACTCGATGTCCTGCCGCTCGTCCTCGCGCCGCTCGGCCTGTGGTCCGTGCCCCTGGTGATCGTGGCCCACCTCGGCGGCCGTTGGTGGCTCGGCAGCGTCCGGGCAGCGGATCGCGCCCTCGAACGCCAGATTGAGGTCGATCGCTGTGAGGTGATGCGAATCGACACGTCTTTGTCCCGGATGCAGCGCGAGGCCGACGCCGCGCTCCGAACCTGCGACGAGACCGACGCGATCGTCGCGTCGGTGATGTCCGGCGCGCACACATCACCGTGCCTCCCCTGACCCGAATCCCGACCGATTCGAAAGGATCCCCTCCCATGCCGTTCCTGTTGATCCCTCCACTCGCTGCCATCGCCCTCGGCGCATCCCTCGAGGCCGAGGACCAGCGCAAGAAGCGAAAGGCCGAGGCCGAGTTTTTCCACGCAGAGATCTCGCGCATCACGACGCAGATCGCGTCGCTCCAGGTGGCGCACGACGTCCTCGTGGCGCGCCTCGGTGCACAGAGCGACCACGTCCGCGCCCTCGCTGCCGAGATCGTGCGCCTTCGTGCGCAACTCGCATCCTACCAGTGCACCGCCGCCTGACCGATCTCGGCCGCACACCATCAGGTGCACCACGGATCACCCGGGGCGGGGCGGCGCCATGCGCAACGGGTAATACTAGACGACAGGCTTGGCTGCCGGGATGAGCCGCGTGCTGCGTAGGTAGCACCTACCACTCCCCTGAACGCTCCTCGTTCTGGCGCGCGACCAGAGCGCTGTCCGAAGAAACCCAGTTGCCGCGCGCGAGCGCCGTCCTGCATGATGACGCGCGAGGTGACGCGCTCAGCATGGAGAATGCCAACACCCACACGGCAGCGATGGTTGCCTGGCGCCACCTCCCGCTCCCGATTGCCGAGGCCGCCAACGGAATCGCAGGCGACGCCCCCGACCGACTCGAGAGGCAAGTGCATCTTGCGACGACGATCCTTTCCCTCGGACTCGCGATTGCACTCGCACGTTGCCGCGCAGCGGGCATCGTGCCCCCGAACGAACTTGTCGAGTCCTATGAACACCAGACCATCGGAAGACTAGGCAGATCCGTCACTCAGCTGAGCGCGCAGCACCCGGGAGTCCTCGGATGGAATCCGGCAGCCCGCATCCCCGCCCCAGGCTCGCTTCAGACGCTGCTGAAGCAGTACGGCAATCCTACGGTCGCGACGGCGCTCGACGCACTCCGCGTGATTCGCAACAACTGGGCGCACGGGAAGCCGCTGCCTGCGGAGCGCACTGAGTGCGAGGATGCGCTCGGCATGTTGCTCCCCTTGCTGGCCGCGCAGAACCCAGATTTCCGAAAGCGTCTGCTTCGGGTCGGCAATCGTGAGCAGGAGCCGGGAGGTCCTGAGCTGTGGCGCGCCCAGGTCATGGCGGGAGGCGCACCGGAGCCCTACATGGGGGGAAGACGCGTCGCGCTTCCGGCACGCGTCGAGCCGGGACATGTGATTCTCCTAGACGAAGAAGCCGGGACCCTGGTCGACCTACACCCATTCGTCGTCGGCGATGAGTCGGGACTCTGGGTCTTCTGGGAGCGCGATGCGAATCGAAAGGACAAGCGACCCGCGCTCCGTCGAGGCGCCTGGGTGGTCACGAACGGTCGCCCCGGTGGACCCAAAGGCGGTCAGGACTGGGGAGGGAAAGGGCGCGAGGCAGACGTCGAGGCCCTGCGTTCGATCCTCCACGAGTGGTGCTCGGCAGACGTCACATCCTTCGATCTCGTGGCCCGCGACACGGGCCCACCGCACGCTGCGGATGGGAGCGTTCACACAGCGGGCGACCCAGCGCTCCAGAGCCACTTCGCCGTCGAGCCCAAGGTGGAGATGTTCGGTGGAACTGGGAACGCGGAGCGCGAGTTCCAACGCCAAGCGCCGCGTTCAACCACTCCGGATGCCGATTTCGGGGATCCTGCGGCTGCGTACACAGCAGCGCCAGACGCACGGTTGCGTGACGAGGCCCCGATCGCCGCCACACGTGGGTTCTCTCGGAAATGGCGCACATGGTTTTTTGCGCTGACTGGAATCACGCTGGCTATAGCCCTCGCAGCACTGTGGGCGACCTACCGCGCGCCACCGAATGCCTCGGACCTGCCCAGCCTCCTCACCGGACTTCCGCTGCGCTGGGGCGAGCCGTCCAGTGACGTCGCTTCTGAACTGGGCCTCCCGCCTACTTCCGTTGCCGCGTGCATCGCGAACGTCATCGAGATCCGAAGCCTCCGGGCGCATGGCCAACCGCCGAGCGGCAGTGTCACGGCCGGGGGAATCACGTTTCACCGTGATGCCGGGCTGTACGAAATCACGATTCGTAGCGACGCCACCTACGCCGATGCCCGTGCGGCGATGGTGGCTTCGTTGGGTGTTCCTAACACCGACAAGGCGGCTGCCGCCGTGTGGAACATCGACGACGTCCGCGTAAGCGTGAGCCTGCGTAACGACCAGGTCGTTTTTCGTGCGTGGCGTCCGGCGATCGAACTGCTGTACGAGACGGCTCGGAATGCGTCGTGCCCGAGGCAATGAGTGCTGCGCGGATGAAGCGCCGGCCCGGCCCGTGCCGAGTCCCCCATGGACTCACAGGGGGGTCCGGTGGACGTGATCGGACGACTCTCCTCTCCTACGCGGGTGCGTAGAGCGACAGCGTATCCGTCGGAGATCCGGGAGCGTATGGTGGCGCTCTGCGAGGTGCGGTGAGCGTCAAGGAAGTTGTCGCCTCGAATCAGCAGTTCAGTAGAAAGCCTCCTTCTTGGCCGGCCCCGGGTGGCGCTTGTTGAGGGCGACCTCGCGGACGGGGTTCCAGTTGCGGATTTCGCCCGACCATCGGCGTGGGGTTCGGCTGCGTGCGGCGCGGTAGA
>CAIKNO010000757.1 GCA_903828805.1 uncultured Sandaracinus sp.
GCCGCGTCGTCGGCGGCGTGGGCCGCGTGGTTCGGTCCGGGAACGAGGGCAGCGGCCACGGCGTCGTCCGTGGGCGCGACGGTCGCGGTGACGGCCGCGTCGGCCGGCGCGGTGGCGCTCGCGGCCACCACGGGCGCCTGCGCTGCGCCCGCGTCGAGCAGGGCGAGGTCCGGGCCGATGCGCGCGCCGGTGAGCCGGGCGACGGCCCAGCCGACGATCCCCTGGAAGGAGCCGGCGACCAGCGCGAAGAGGGCACCCTGCCAGCCGAGGAAGGCCCCGATGAACATCAAGAGCTTGGCGTCGCCCTCGCCCATGCCGGGCTCCCTCGTCAGCCGTTCCCAGCTCCAGACCAGCAGGAGGTGCACGGTCAGGTACGCGCCGCCGGCCCCGAGCACGACGTCTGCGAGCGGCACACCCGGCCTGAAGGTGGCCGTCGCGAGCGCGAGCGCCGTGCCTCCGATCGAGACCTCGTCCGGGATCTCCATCCACTCGAGGTCGACGAAGGTCGCGACCACCAGGCCGCCGACGAAGGCGAACCAGAGCAGCGCCTCGAGGCCGACCGGTCCGAGTTCCGCACCGGACTCTGCCTGGACGATGAAGCGCTCCGCGACGGCGACGCCGAGCACGCCCGTGAGCGCCTCGACGAAGAGGTAGCGCGGCGTCATCGCGGCCCCGCAGCAGGCGGCCCGGCCCCGTTGAAGGACGTAGGCGAAGATCGGGACGTTGCGCCATCCGGGGATCGCGGCGCCGCACGCCGGGCAATGGCTCCCGGGGCTGACGACCGACATCTCGCGCGGCCATCGATACACCGCGACGTTGAAGAAGCTGCCCCAGGTGGCGCCGAAGACGAACGCCATCACGCGGATGAGCCAGTCGGGGAGGTCGGAGACGAACATCGAGACCGATCGGAAGGGGTGGACGGGACGCCGCGCGCCGCGCCATTCCTTCCCATGGTTCGGCGGTTCGCGCGAGTCCGGCGGGCCGCCGCCCCGCCCTCGACCGCCCTCCGCTGAGGGGTGCCGAGGGCGCAGGTGCCGGGTATCATGCGGCGCGTGAACGAACACCGAGATGCCCTCGAGGGCGGGTCGACGGAGCAGGCGCATGCGCCGGGACGGGGCCCGGCGGAGGGGCGGGCGTTCGTGGGGGTCGTGCAGGACACGCCGCGGGCGCTCGTGCGCGCGGGGACCGGCGGGGTGGCCGTGTACGCGGCGGCGTGCGGCGCGGCTGGCGCGGTCCCGCTGCCCTTCGTCGACGCGCTGCTCGGTCGGCTCGCGCGGGGCGCGGCGATGCGACGGGTCGCGTCCCGCCGCGGCGTTCGCCTGACCCACGCCGCGCGCGCGGAGCTCGCCCGCCCGGGCCTCTCCGAACCGCTCGCCTCGACGTCCGCGCGCCTCGTCCGGACGGCGCTCACCCGGTTCGTGCCGCCGATGCGCGTCGTCGCGCGCCTCGAAGACGGGGTGGCCACGTTCCTCGGGGCGTTGATGTTCGATCACTACCTGGCCACGACGACGCGCCACCGCGATGCTGCCATCGACGGGCGCGAGGCCGCGCGCGTCCGCGACGCGATGGAGCGCGCCTGGACGGGGGCCGGGCTCGAGACCCTGCGCGACGCGCCGGCGGGGCTCGTCGAGCTGCTCGTGCGGGCCGGCAAGGCCGGCGCGCAGTCCGATCGGGACGGACGCACGGCGCTCGAGCGGATCGCCGATGCGTTGCTCGACGGCGCGGCCGACGTGCCCGAGGGGCTCTTGCAGCGGATGTGTGACCACTTCGACGCGGCCCTCTCGGGGACGTCGGCCGCCGGGCGCTGAGCCAAAGGACACGACGTCATGACGAACGACAGGCGCACCGCACCCGAGGCGCGGCGGGTGGTCATCAAGGTCGGCAGCCGCTCGCTGGTGGGCGATGGCCGGCCCCGCTTCGACGTGCTCGCGGCCCAGATCCGGGCGCTGCGGGCCGAGGGGCGCTCGGTCGTCGTGGTCAGCTCGGGCGCGATCGCCCTGGGGCGCGTGGCCCTCGGCTTCGACAAGCGGCCGACCGAGATGGCCTTTCTGCAGGCCTGCGCGGCCGTCGGCCAGAGCCGCCTGATGCGGGCGTGGGAGGACGCGTTCGCGGGAGGGGCGGTGCCGGTCGCGCAGCTCTTGCTCACCCACGCCGACCTCGCGGATCGGGAGCGCTATCTGAACGCGCGCGCGGCGCTCGACGCGCTCTGGGCGCTCGGCGCGGTGCCGATCATCAACGAGAACGACACGGTCGCGGTCGACGAGATCAAGTTCGGCGACAACGATCAGCTCGCCGCGATGGTGGCGACCCTCGCCGGTGCGGATCTGCTCGTGCTGCTCAGCGACGTCGAGGGCCTGCTCGATGGGGCGGGGGTCCGGGTGCCCTGGGTGCGCGACGTCGGCGAGGCGATGGGGCTGGTCCGCTCGAGCGAGGGGGACCTCGGCACCGGCGGCATGGGCAGCAAGCTCGAGGCTGCCCGGCGCGCGAGCAAGCGCGGCGTGCCCGTGGTCATCGCGGACGCGCGCGACCCCGAGGTCCTGCTCCGGCTGGTGGCCGGCGACGACGTCGGCACGCTCTTCTCGCCGGAGGGCGCGCCGTTGACCAGCCGCAAGCACTGGATCGCCTACACCCTCCGGACGCGGGGGACGCTGCTGCTCGACACGGGTGCGGCGCGCGCCATCCGAGGGGAGGGCAGCTCGCTGCTGCCCGCGGGCGTGCTGGGCGTGCGCGGGGACTTCGCCGCCGGCGACGCGGTGGCGATCGCGGGGCCGGACGGCGTCGAGTTCGCGCGCGGCCTCAGCCGCTACGGCACGCGCGATGCGGCGCGTCTGGCCGGCGTCCAGACGAAGGACATCGAGTCCATCCTGGGGTTTCACGGCGGCGACGCGCTGGTGCACCGCGACGACCTGGTCGTCCTCTGAACCCTCCGCGCCCCGCGCTCACCGTCGACGGAGGCGAACGTCGAGGGCGACGAGGAGGCTGCGGGTCGCGCCCCGCTCGCTCAGCGCGAACGTGACCACGCATCGCTGCCCGGGGCGCAGGTCCCGCACGTCGGCGGGCATGCCGTCGACCGTGATCCGGGTCTGCGCGTCGTACTGACCGACGCGGATGGCGTCTCCCAGGCGCAGCGAGATCGTGTGCGCGGCGGTGTCGATCGCGTGCACGGTGCCGTCGACGCCGGGACGCTGCGCCTGCGCGCGCGGCAGCGCCGGAAGGACGGCGAGGAGCGCCGACGCGAAGGCCGCCCTCGACCAGCGACGTCGTCCGAGGCGGACGGAGGCGTCGTTCATCGCGCGTCCTCGCGTCCGGCCTCGCGGACGAACGCGCGCGCCGATGCCCCGGCTTCGTCGTCCCGGGCCGCCATCCGATGGAGGGCCTTTCGCGCGCCGTCGTGGGCGCCCGAGAGCGAGGCCAGCGCCTCGGCGAGCGTCAGGGGATCGGTGCCGCGCGGGGCGTCGACGAAGCGACAGAGCTCGTCGGCGAGCGCGAGGACCTTCAACTCTCCGACGCAGCGCACGGCGTGGCTGCGACCGTCGGGACGCCACGCGCGCAGCACGGCCCGCAGCCCCTCGACCCCGCGCGGATCACCGAGGGACACGAGCGAGGCGGCGGCGCACGCCTTGAGGATGAGCGGCGCGAAGAGCGACTGGACGATGCGTCCGAGATCGTCGCGGGCTTCCTGGGCGCCGAGCGCGCCGA
>CAIKNO010000758.1 GCA_903828805.1 uncultured Sandaracinus sp.
CATGTCGGACGCGGGGCTGTCGGACGCGGGGCTGTCGGACGCGGGGCCTGCGGACGCGGGGCCTGCGGACGCGGGGCCTGCGGACGCGGGGCCGCCGGATGCCGGACTGCCGCTCGGGCCCCCGAGCTGCGCGACGCCGGGCGCGGGCCGCACCGACTGCGGTCGCGGGGCCAGCGAGGACTGCTGCACGAGCCCGCGGGTGGCGGGAGGCATCTTCTTACGGAGCTACGACGGGGTCTCGTCGGGGTACACGGACAGGTCGTACCCGGCGACGGTGTCGGACTTTCGGCTCGACAAGTACGAGGTGACGGTCGGTCGCTTCCGGCAGTTCGTGGCGGCCGTCGAGGCCGGCTGGAGGCCGACGCCGGGGGCGGGTCGTCACACCCACCTGAACGGCGGGATGGGCCTGGTCAACAGCGGGAGCGACGGGGGCTTCGAGCCAGGCTGGGACGCGGCGTGGACTGCGTCGCTGCCGACGACGGCCGCCGCGTGGACCACCGCGCTCTCATGCAACCCGACGTACCAGACGTGGACCTCGGCCCCGGGCCGCGACGAGGGCAAGGCTCTCAACTGCCTCTCCCTGTACGCGGCGCAGGCGTTCTGCCTCTGGGACGGGGGCTTTCTGCCCAGCGAGGCCGAGTGGAACTACGCGGCCTCGGGCGGCAGCGAGCATCGGGTGTACCCGTGGTCGTCGCCGCCGAGCTCGACCAGCTTCGACAGGTTCCGCGCGGTGGCCGGCCTCGGGTCGACGGGGCGAGTTGCCTTGGTGGGCAGCACGCCCGCGGGCAACGGGCGCTACGGGCACTCCGACCTCTCTGGCAACCTCGCCGAGTGGGCGCTCGACGGGTGGGCGAGCCCGTACGCGGCCGGAGCGTGCTCGGACTGCAGCAATCTCCTGCCGGCCTCCTCCTCCGGGGTGATCCGGGGCGGCGATTTCTACGACATCGCGTTTGAATGGTTGGCGTCGAGTCGCCTCAACTTCTCGTCGGCGTCGCGGTACTTCGTCGTCGGGGCCCGGTGCGCCAGGGCCCCCTGAACCCTCGACGAGCGGCCCCCGACCTGCCGACTCTTCTGCCCCTCTCCGCGGCGGACGGTCTGGCTTCTCGTCCACATCACGATGCCGGGTTCTCGGCGCGCGCCCCGCGCGGCCTCGGACGCACACTGCGGATCGTCCTGCCCCGAGCGCGCCCCGCATCCCTCCGGCGAGGGCGCCCGTCGATGCGCCCATGCCCTCGCTGCGGGGCGCGTGGGCCGCGGCTCCGACCCCGCGAGCGACGCGGCGCCCGGCCCGTCTGCGTGGTCGTCACGCCCGTCGACGTCACCGTGCGCCGAGGTCCGCGGGCTTCGCGGGGAGCCGCCTGGGTGCGCCGGGGCTATCCTGTCGGCCCATGCGTCCACGCTCCCCGTTCCGCCCGCGCGCGAGGCTCGGCCTGGCCGTGTCGACCGCGCTCCTCGCGCTGCTCGCGCCGCTCGGCTCCGCGCAGGCGCAGCGCGCGTTCGACGTCGAGCGCTTCTCGCCCGCGCCGGACGGGGACGGCTTCCTATCGATGCCGGGGACCCGCACCCCGGGGCCCGGCCGATGGAACGTCGCGCTCTGGCTCGGCTATGCGCAGTCGCCGCTCTCCGCGCGGCTCGCGGACGGTCGACAGACGCCCCTCGTGTCGGAAAGGTTCGGCGGCGATCTGCTCTTCCAGATCGGGCTCGGTGGGCGCTTCGCGCTCGTGCTGGACGCGCCGCTGGTGCTCTATCAGGCGGGCTCGCCTTCGACCGTCGACGGAGGCCCCGCGCTGCCGACGACCGTGATGGGAGATCCGCGCCTGTCGTTGCGCGCGCGCCTGCTCGGCGAGGACGCGACCGAGGAGCGGGATCGCCACGAGGGCGAGGGGCTCGCGCTCCAGGTCGGCACCACGCTGCCGATCGGGGCGACCGACGCGTTCGCCGGGGAGGGCGCGGCGCAGCTCGAGGCGAAGCTGCTCGGGGACTTCCACCTGCTCGACTTCGGCGTCGGCGGCACCCTCGGGTACCGGCATCGCTTCGCGGAGCCGCAGGTGCTCGGCGTGCGCTTCCGCGACGAGCTGACGCTCGGGCTCGCGGTGCAGGTTCCGCTCATGGTCGTCGAGCGCGCGTACGCGCTGGCGGAGGTCGGCGCGGTGACCGACGCGGCGCGCCCGTTCGGCCTCGCGTCGAGCACGGCGGTCGAGTGGCTGCTCGGCGTCCGCGCCCGGGTGCAGGACGTGGAACTGACACTCGCGGGGGGCACCGGGCTGACGGACGGCGTGGGCACCTCGGCCTACCGCTTCGTGCTCGGGGTCTCGATCGCGCCCCGCGTGCACGACCGCGATCACGACGGCATCGAGGACGGCCGCGACGGATGTCCGACGCTGCCCGAGGACATGGACCGGCACCTCGACGACGACGGCTGCCCGGAGCCGGACAACGACGGCGATCTGGTTCCGGACCTCGACGACCGCTGCCCCGACGAGGCGGCCGTGCTCGGGCGCGACCTCGACGACGATGGCTGCAACGACCCCGGCTCCGCCCCGGCGGTGCCCCTGGAGGCGCCCTCCGAAACACCCGCGCCGTCGGAGGTGCCGGCGGAATCGCCCGCGTCCTCGGACAGCCCTGCGCCGTCGGAGGTGCCGGCCGAATTGCCCGCGTCGTCGGACGCTCCTGCGCCCGCGGAGGTGCCCGGCGAATTGCCCGCGTCGTCGGACGCGTCGACCGAGCCGCCCGCGGCGGCGTCTGCAGGCTGAGGTCCGCCGGCGCGCAGCGCCCGAACGTCCGCGTCGCTGCGGGCGCGCGCGCCTCGCGGGGCACGGGCGTTGACGGCGACGGGGCCTTCGCGAGAAGGTTCAACCCATGGTGCGCGGCAGTCACCGTCGGCCGTGGTGGACGCGCCTCGCGGGGCCCGCGCTCGCCGCCCTGCTGATCGTGGGCGCGTCGGGCCTGGGTGCCGGGCGGACCGCAGCACAGGACCACCGCACCATCGTCACCATCCTGCGCGAGAGTCGCGACTTCAGGGCGCGCGCGCGCGCGGCCATCGCGCTCGGCGCCACCGCGGACCCCTCGGTCGTCACGCCGCTCTCGGGCGCGCTCTCCGACCGCGAGCCGGCGGTGCGGGCCGCCGCCGCGTCCGGGCTCGGCCGCCTCGGCCGCCCCGACGCCGAACGTTCGCTCCGGGAGGCGCTGCGGGACAGCTCGAGCGAGGTCCGCGACGCCGCGGCGCGCGCGCTTCGAGAGATCGCCGCCCATGTCCCGTCCGCCGCCCCCCCGGAGGCGGTGGCGACGCCGCCCGCCACGCCCGTCAGGCCTGCCGGCACGCCGCCCGCCACGCCCGCCGGGACGCCGCCCGTCACACCGACCGCCACGCCCGCGGTGCCGCCCGTCCCGCCCCGGCCCATCGACTGGCGGCGCGCCCGGCAGGCCGTCGTCGTCGGCACCATCGCGAACCGAAGCGGCTTCGGCGCCGATCGCCTCGCCCAGCTCGTGGGCCAGGAGGTGCGGCGGCACCTCGGCGCGCTCTCCAGCGTCGCGCTCCTCGAGGACGGGCCCCTCGACCCGGGGACCGAGGCGCAGCTGTCCCGCCGACGTCTGCCGCGGCTGCGGCTCGAGGCCTCGCTCGCCCGGGTCTCGCGCGACGTCCGCGGGGCCGACGTGCAGGTGCGCTGCGAGGTCACCGTGATGGTCCTCGCCGAGCCCGGGCGCACCATACGGGCCTCGCTGACCGGCGCCGCCACCGCAGCCGCGCCCGTCGCCGCGCAGCGCGACGTGCAGGAGCAGCGCCTCGCCGAGCGCGCGCTCGAGGGGGCGATGCAGAGCGCGATGTCGGGCGCGGCCCGGGCCATCGCGGGCGCCGCCGCGCGCTGATCGTCCGGGCGGCCTGCGACCGCCTCGGGTTCGCCTCGCCAGCGGCGCCGGATCTGGAGTAGATTCCCCCCCCGTGTCGACCCTCGATGGCTCCTCCGTGTCGCCGCCTGCGCCGTCGCCCGCGACCCCGCGCTCCGGGCCTTCCCGCGATCGCCTCGTCGCGCGCGCGCCCTCGCTCGCCCGTCGTCCGAGCCGCGCGGCATCCCGGCTCGCGCTGTGCGCCTCGCTCGCGCTGTGCGCCTCCCTCGCGCTCGCGTCCAGCTCGTGCACGCCCCAGGGGGACCCAGCGATCGGCGCGTCCGGGTTCACCGACGCCTTCGACCGCGACGAGCTCGGCGACGCGTGGCTCAACACCGGCGCGGGCTGGCGGATCCAGGACGGGCAGCTGACGATCCGCAACTGCCGGAACCGGCCCCTCTGGCTGCAGCGCGTGCTCCCGCGCGACGTGCGCATCGAGTTCGACGTGCGCAGCGAGAGCCCGGAGGGCGACATCAAGGTCGAGATCTTCGGCGACGGCAGCTCGCGCGCGACGACCGAGAGCTACACCGCGACGAGCTACGTCGTCATCTTCGGCGGGTGGGGCAACAGCCTCAACGTCCTCGCGCGCATGGACGAGCACGGCGCGGACCGCGTCGTCGGCGCGCGGCAACGGGTCGAGATGGGCCGCACGTACCACGTGCGCGTCGAGCGGCGCGCCACGCGCATCACCGTGTGGATCGACGATCAGGAGATCATGTCGATGGACGATCCGCGTCCCCTCGAGGGCCGCGGCCACGACCACTTCGCGTTCAACGATTGGCAGGCCGAGCTCTGGTTCGACAACCTGAACATCACGGCGCTCTAGCCGCGCCGCGGACCGCCGCCGGAATCTTCGCTTCGAGGCCGACTCTTCACGCGCGTTCCCGGGGACCATGACGCCGAGCGAGTTCGAGAAGATCCTCCACGACGCCGAGATCCGGCTGGCCCGGCTTCGCGCGCTCTACGAGCAGTATTTTCAGGGCATCGAGCGGCTCGAGCCCACCGTCGCGCGCAAGGAGCTCGAGCGCATCCTCGAGACGCTCCGCAAGAACCAGCCGCGCAACACCGGTCTCAGGTTCCGCACGCAGATGCTGACCGCCAAGTACGGCACGTACATCACGTACTGGCAGCGCGTCGCCCGACAGATCGAGGAGGGCACGTTCCGACGGGACGTGGTGCGCGCCCAGCAGCGGAGGAGCCGCGCCGAGGCCCAGGCCAAGCGCCCGGCCGACGAGGTGTGGGAGCTGCAAGACGACCTCGAGTTCGACGACGATGCGACCGATCCCGGCAGCGGGATGCCGCCCTTCGAGCCCGCCGAGGAGGTCGTCCCGGCGCGCGGGCACGCCCCGACGCCGGCGCGCCCAGCCGAGGCCCCGTCCGCGAGCCCGTCCTCGCCAGGTGCCGTGGTCGCGAGCTTCGCGAAGCCGAAGGCGGCGACGTTCGGCAGGCCCGGCGCGACGAATTTCAGCCGGCCGAGCCTCGCTCCGCCGCCC
>CAIKNO010000759.1 GCA_903828805.1 uncultured Sandaracinus sp.
CGAACGCGCGCGGCTCGGCGGGCTCTTGCCGCAGGCGCGGCTGGAGATCCGTCGAGGGCAGGTCCTCGACCTCTCGGCCCTCTCGGGGACGACGGGTGACCGCAACACGTGGTCGAGCGGTGACCAGCTCTCGCTGGGTGCGCAGCTCACCTTTTCCCTGGACCGCCTGCTGTTCGCGCCCGAAGAGCCCGCGCTGCTGCGGGAGCTCCGCAACCTCGAGGAGCGACGGCTCGAGCTCGTCACCCAGGTCGTCACGCTGTACTTCGAGCGTCGACGCTTGCAGCTCGAGCAGGATCTCTCGGGCGTGTCCGTCCTTCCCGACGCGCTCCGGATGGCGGCGACGGAAGCGCTGCTCGACGTGCTCACCGACGGCTACTTCTCCGACGCGCTCGCCCGCGCGGAGTCGAGGCGGCCGCGCGAAGCGTTCACGGAGTCGCAGGTCGACTGAGGGGCTCCGAGACCCGGTCCTCCTCGAGGTCTCGAGCGCCGACCCCGTGGGGTCCGCGTCGATCACAGCATCGCGTGCAGAGGTCGCGCGGGGGCGGGCGGATGGGCGGTCATGATCCGCCAGGTGAGCATCGCCGACAGCGCGAGCAGTCCCTCGCCGATCGCCCGCTCGATGTCGGCCGGGACACGCAGCTCCGACCAGCCGACGGCAGCGCCGACGGCGAGGGCCGCGAGCGCGACGCCCGCTCCGAAGAGCCACCACGCACGGGCCAGCGCGCCGCGGTCGCGCGCACGTCGAAACACGAGCGTCACGAGGGCGGCCAGGACCGCGAACGGCACGAAGCCGACGGGCGCGAGGGCGGGCCGCACGTCCTCGATGCCGCGTGTGGCGCTCGCACCACCGCCGACGGCGATGACGGCGAGGGCGGCGAGGGCACCGAGGAACAGGTCGTCGAGCGCGCGCGTTCGTGGGGACCCTTCCACGAGCCTCGGTCCGCACGCGGCCGTCAGGCCGAAGCCGACTGCCGCGAGGGCGCCCCCGGGGCTGCGGAGCGCGATCCACGCCCAGGGCAGTGGACCCTGCGCGGCCTCGAGGGCGGCCGGTGCGGTCGTGCCGAGGGCCAGCGTCGCGGCGCCGAGGGCCCCGAGCGCGGCGACCAGAGCCGCGCCACCGCGCACCCAGGCGCCGAGTCGGGTCGAGCGGTCCGCATGCAGGACACCGACGGCCACCCGGCCTCCGACGACCGCGAGGAGCACCCCGTCCAGGCCCACGCTCGGGAAGGCGCCGAGAGCGCACCGCACGACGACGGCGAGCGCGCCTGCGCCGACGGCGTGGGGCCAGGCCGCCCTCCGGACGCGCGGCAGCGTGAGGCGGTCGATCCACGCGCCCGTCGGACCGAAGAAGAGCGCGGCGAACAACCAACCGAGCACCGCGAGCTGCACCAGCAGGAGCGGTCGACGTGGGATCGCGTCCTCGAGCCCTTCGAGCGAGAGGCGCAGCGAGGCCGGGCCTCCCCCATTCGGACGCATGACCGTCAACGTGACGAGGCCCACGTCCGGGGGCGGGGAGAACGCGTCGGTCGCGAGCAGGCGCAGCCCATCGAGTTCGAGCAGCACCCAACCCTCTTCGATCCCGGCGGCCTCGGCACGGCCACCGGGTACGACGCGGATCACCAGCAGGCCTTCGCCGTCGTCGGCGGGGCCGAGCTCCAGACCGAGCTGCGTCGCGAACGAGGGGCCCCGCGCCGGGGCCGGGAGCGACGAAGGGACGAGGTCGAGCACCACGCCTTCGAGGCGGCCGACGACCCGACCGCCGAGCGTGTCGGAACCGAACCCGACCTGCATCGTGCCTCGAAACGTGCCCCATTCGCCGAGGGCGCGGAACGTCGAGGCCGGCAGCGGCAGCTCGACGCGCTCGCGGGTCGGCACCGTCCCCCGTCCCGTCCAGTCGACCGGCCGCGGTGCGCGACCGGGGCGATGGAGCACCCCCTCGAGGCGGATGTCCGCGGCGCGTCCGGCCGGCAACTCGGCCCCCGAGATGACGAGCCGGTGTCCGGGCTGGACGCGGGCGGGCGAGACCCCCTGGAGGCGGATGAGGTCGGCCTCGACTTCCCGTCCACATCCGCCCACGACGACGGCGATGGCCCCGGCGAGGCAGAGCCACCAGAGGGGCTTCGGGAGCGGGGGCGACACGCGCCGAATGTCGGGGGCGTGTGGGGGCGGGTCAACAAACCCGCCGGCGCGCGGCCCGGCGTCATCCCGGCCGGACGAGGGAGAGCCCACG
>CAIKNO010000760.1 GCA_903828805.1 uncultured Sandaracinus sp.
CGCGTCCCCGCGCAACGTGCAGGACGACGTGACGCTCGGCGACGGGCAGGCCGACGTGACCGCGCGCTTGCAGATCGGCGCAGCGTTTCCGACCCGCACGTTCGTGCGCGGGGACGTCGGTTACAACCTTCGCCTCGGCGATGCGGGCGACCAGTTCGTCGCGTCGCTGCGGGCAGGTCAGTCCATCGCCGGCACCGTGCTGCTCTTCGCGGGCGCGAGCCTCGCGTACACGGTGGAGCCCGGTCGGATCATCGGCGTGAGCGTCGCGGCGGTCGATCCGACGCTCCCCGCAGACCAGTACGTCGGCACCGCGAACCTGCTGCTGCGCGAGGTGCGCCTGCAGCGGGACTCGGTGGACGTCAGCGGCGGCGTGCTCGTGCGCCTCACGCCCGAGGTCGAGTTGACGCTGAGCTACAGCCAGACCGTGTGGGGACGCAACACCTCCGAGGTGCATGTGGTGGGACTGAGCCTCTCGGCCCGCACGCACCTCGCGCCGCCGCCCCCGCCCCCCGAGCCGGAGCCGGTCCCCGCGCCTGAGGTGGAGACGGGCGAGGACACCGCGGCACCCGGAGACGCTCCAGGCCCCGCCGCGACGACCGACGACGCGCAGGAATGAGGGGCGCGGGGTCCGCCCCGTCGGGCGCCCTCAGCGCGCCCGCAGGGAGAGCGGGAACGCCGACAGGTTCCACGTCATCACGGCCCGCGCGACGGGCCGGTGCACGATGACTTCACGCCGCGGGCGCCCGCCGACCCACACGTAGCGGCGCAGCTCGGCCTGCTCGTCCGCCGCGACGTAGAGTTCTCCGCGGCCATCGGCGTCGAGGTCGGCGATCAGCGCGGCGTGCTCGAAGCCGCTCGACTCGCGATCGATGTTCTCGATCGACCACTCCCCGCGCGGGTCGCGCCCCGGACGCAGGAGCCACACGCCGCTCGAGAAGGCCGCGGCGATCATCTCGCGGCGTCCGTCGCCGTCCACGTCACCGACCGTCAGGAATCGGGTCAATCGGTCGCGGATGGTCGCGACCACCACGCGCGCGTCCGGCGGCGTTCCGTCGTCGTAGCGGCGGATCTCGACCGGCTCTACGATCTCGACGTCGGCCCCGGTGCCGCGGGTCAGCGCCTCGACCGCGACGTAGAGCTCGTCGCGGCCGTCGCCGTCCACGTCGGCGACGAGGATCTCCTTCGCGTGCCGGTTTCCGAGGTCTGCGACCACGGTCCGGCCCTGGCCGGCGCTCGGGACGTAGCGGACCACCTGTCCGTGCTGTTCCCCGCCGTCGAGGTCGTTCGGCTCGCTCGGCGTGGCGTACACCTCGAGCGCCCCATCGCCGTTCACGTCGCCGACCTCGATCTCGTGGACGAACGTGTTCGGCTGGCGGTCGATCGGCTCGACGCGTCGGTCCCCGTGCAGGACGGCGACGACACCCTGGTCGTGCGTCGCGACCACGATGGCCGGACCGTCCCCCGAGACGTCGCGGATCTCCGCGTCGCGCATGCGGTTGAAGCGCCCCCCGAACTCCTCGGTCCAGAGCGTGTCGGCCGTCCACCCCTGGGGGCCCGGACGCCAGAGCTTGACCGCCGCCGACATGCCGCCGAGCGTGAGGATGCCGGGGGGCTGGTTCGGCGGGGCGTACACGAGCGCCTTGTGGAAGACGTTGCTCCCCGGATCCTCGATGACCTCGGTTCGCCACTCGCCGCCCTCGCGCGTCAGCAGCTCGAGCCGCGCCGGCCCGGGCGTGGCGGTGACGCGGCCGTCCTCCACGCGGAACTGCGACGTCGCGATCAGCAGGCCCTGCGGCAACGACGCCGGAAGGGCCCCCTCGGCCGCGGCGCCCTGAC
>CAIKNO010000761.1 GCA_903828805.1 uncultured Sandaracinus sp.
CGATCCACCACGGGTGAAGGGCCTCGCACACCATGAGGGGACCCAGGTCCGACCCGCCGATCCCCAGGTTGACCACGTCCGTGAAGCGCGCCCCGCCGGCCCCCCGACGCGCGCCGGAGCGCACCTCCTCCGTGAAGCGCCGCATCGAGGCCAGGACCTCGTTCACGTCGGGCATCACGTCCCGACCGTCGAGCACGACGGGCCGGTTCGAGCGGTTGCGGAGCGCGACGTGCAGGACGGCACGGACCTCGGTCGCGTTGATCTTCTCGCCATCGAACATCGCGTGGACGCGGCCGCGCAGGTCCATGGCGTCGGCGAGCGCTCCGAGCCGCGCGACGGTCTCGTCGGTCGCGCGGTGCTTGGAGAGGTCGAAGCGCAGCCCCGCGACGGTGTGCGTCATCCGCGCGGCGCGGTCTGGCTCGGCGGCGAAGAGCGCGCGGAGGTGGGTGGCTCGCAGCTCGTCGGCGTGCGCTGCGAGGGCGGTCCAGGCGGGCGTGGTCGTGGGGCGAGGCATGGTGGGCCGCAGCATACCTGGACGCGGGCCCCGCGCTGCGTCACCGTCCGCGGCCGTGACGTCCGCGCCGCCGGAAGCCGACTCCCCGCGCCGCGTCGTCGTGCATGCCGCGCTCGTCGCGGTGCAGGTCGCCTTCGCGACGCTCTCGGTGGCCGGGAAGGTCGTCGTGCGCAGCCTCTCGCCCGAGTCGCTGGCGCTGGTGCGGCTGGGCGGCGCAGCGCTCGTGTTCGGCGCTTTCTGGGCGCGCGGAGAGCGCCGGCCGATCCCCGCCTTCGACCTCGCGCGGATCGCGGGATGCGCGGCCCTGGGCATCTTCGGCAACCAGGTGCTGTTCCTGAACGGGCTGCGCCTGACGAGCGCAGTGAACGCGACGGTGCTGGTGGCGACGATCCCGATCTTCACCGTCCTCGCCGCCTCGGCGCTGGGCCGTGAGCCGTTCCGGACCCGGACGCTGATGGGCGCGCTCGTGGCCTTCGCGGGCGTCGTCTGGCTCTCGACCGATCCAGGGCGGGCAGGTGGCGTCTCGGGGCGGCTCGGCGATCTGCTCGTCGCGTTGAACGCGCTCTTCTACGCGGTCTACCTGGTGCTGGTGCGGGATCTCGTCGCGCGGCACGGCTCGCTGCCGGTCGTGGCCCACGGGTTCGCGTTCGCGTTCGTGCTCTCGCTTCCCTTCGGGGTCCCCGCGTTGTGGCGAGAGGCACCGTTCGTCACGACGGAGGTGTGGGCGCTGACGGGCTACGTCATCCTCGTGCCCACGGTGTTCACGTACCTCGCGAACGCGTGGGCCTTGCGATTCGCGCCGTCCTCGACGGTCGCCATCTACATCTACCTGCAGCCGATCGTGGCGTCGGTGCTCGCGGTCGTCTTCCTCGGGGAAGTCCCCGGGCCACGGGTGCTGGTCACGGCCCTGGCGGTGTTCGCGGGGGTCTGGCTGGTGACCCGCGGGGCCTCCGGATCCCGCGCACGCCCCGCGGCGGCGTCTCCCGTCCCCGGGCCTCGGGGCTGAACTCAGGGCCGCGCGACGGCGTCGAGGTGCTGGTCGAGCTCGGCGAGCAGCGCGGCATTGCCGTCCTGTGAGTAGCCCGCGAGGGCGTCCTCGCAGGCCCCGATGGCGTCGATGAAGCGGCGCACGGCGCGCGGGTCGTCGAGGGACTCGGCGTGGCGGCCGTAGCCGGCGCGCTCGAGGTGTCGGCCGTTCATCACCTGCTCGAACTGGCCGTGGACCGGCACCGAGAGCATCGGCTTGTGGAGGTACACCGCCTCGCCCATCAGCGTGAAGCCGCCCCCCGCGATGACGGCGCGGGCGGACGCGAGATCGTCGATGAAACCGGCCTCGCTGAAGGGGCGGTAGCGGAGGTTCCCTTCGACCTGCTCCTCGGTGATCGCGCGGCGCATGCCGTAGACGCGGCACTCGAGACCCGTCCG
>CAIKNO010000762.1 GCA_903828805.1 uncultured Sandaracinus sp.
ACCTCGAACACCTTCCTGGGCCAGGCCGAGCTCCCAACCCAGGAAGTGGCCGAGGCCCCAGGCACCGGCGAGGCTGGCGAGCACCCCGGCGAGCCCGCCGGCGAGGCAGAGCACCAGGGCCTCCCCGAGGAACTGCACCAGCACGTCGCCCGGCGTCGCGCCCACCGAGAGCCGCACGCGGCACCGCTTCGGGCCCAACGGCACGCCTTCGCTCGCCACGGCCGCCTCCCGTCAGCTCTCGTTTGCCCGGGTTGTTCTTCCTTCACTTCAACAGCGCCGTCGAGGCGTCGCTCCCTTGAGCTTCATGACCCGACCGTGGTCGCCGGCGAAGGCTGTCGCGACTTCTCCGCCTGGCCGCTCAGTGGCGGCGGTCAACTAGCGTCAGTGGATCTCCAAACCGCCGCGAGGTGGATCTCGATCAGGCCGCCGCCAAAGTCGGTTGAGGGCCGGTGAGCGTACGATCTCGTCCCCGCGGCGGAAGATCTCCACCTCGTCGACCGAGAGGCGGAACTCTTTCGGCAGCCGCCGCAGGGGAAGGTCCCACCCCCGCCGAACGCGTAGGCCAACTCGCGCTCCTCGCGTTGCCGCGCTCGAAGCGCGGTGTGGAGGTGCGCGCGATCCTGGCTCCGTCACCGCCGCGGCGACGGGGCGTCCGGCCTCGACGTGCGCTGCGTGTCCGTGGCCTTCGTCGGCTGCGCCTATTGCTCGTAGCCACCGAAGTCGACGAGCACGCACGGCTGGTCGCCGACGACCCAGGCATCGTGCCCGGGCTCGATCTCGAAGAAGTCGCCCGGACCGACCTCCGCCTCGGCGCCGTCGTCCATCACCATCTTCATCCGCCCTGCGATCACGTACGCGACGTGCCGAGCTTGGCAGCTCTTGGTCCCCGCGATCGGCGCGAGGTGCTCGGACCACTTCCGCCCGGGCTCGAACACTCCCTTCATCACCGCGCCTTGCGCGAGCTTGTGCATCTCGGCGTGCCCCTTCGCCGCGAACGGCCGAGTCTCGTCGGGCGTGCCGCCGGGCTTCACCTGGATCTTCGGCCTCGCCATGGTCGCCATGTCGTTCACCTCGAGGGCGAAGCGTCGTGCAATCGACGTGCGAACGCACCGGCGCGCACGAACGCTACGCCGTGTGAGGAGCGCGAACACCGGGGCATTTCGGCGCGGCCAAGGCCCTCGGTCGGATCGCGCGTCGGGGTCGAACCGCTGGGTGATCCCGCCGGCGTCGTACTGCCGCAGGGCTTCGTTGCCGGGTGGCCCCGGAAGACACGTCCCCCGGGTCTCCAGCGAGGTCTCCTCCGGGCGCGGACGCGCCCTACCCCCACCGAGGGGCCGATCGTGGCGACGACGCGCACGAGACGGCATACGATCGGCGCTCGATGACGACGAAGGAGCAGAGCCTCTGGCTGATCGACGAGGCGCCGCTCGCGCTCGCGCTGGAGACCTCGGGAGCCGGTCGGCTCTGGCGCGCAGGGCACGTGGCGCGCGAGCAGGGGACGGGCAGAGATCTCGTGCGCATCGAGGCGAGCGATGGCGCGGAGGAGCAGCTCTTCGAGTTCCGGGGGCCGACCATGATCGGCCTCGGCGACGCGGATCTCGAGCGCGAACGGGAGCGTATGACGCGGATCGTGCAGGCCGCAGGCGAGGCGCTGGCGGCGATCGAGGCGCACCTCGCGTTTCGCGGGAGCTTCGTCGTCCCGGGCCGAGAGGCCGACCCCGCGCGCGTGCAAGCCCCCGAAGCCGAGCCCGCGGCTGCCCCCGAGGAAGAGTCCGAGGCGGGCCTCGAGGCCGCCCCTCATGTCGCTGCGCTCGAGCGACGCGGGCGCGTGCAGCTCACGCTGTTCCCGGCTGGCTCTCGCTTCGTCGAAGTGCGCTGGACGGTGAGCGCCGAGAGCGACGGCAGCGTCCGCGCGCATGCCGATCGCTTCGCGCCGGGGAGCGCTCGGGCCAACTCGCCGCTCGAGCTCGTGCTCGATCGCGCCGGGGCCGACGACCACCTCGCGGGGTTGATGGAGCTCGACTCGCACGTGCGCTGGCTCGATCAGGAGCCTCCGGCGACGCCCGCACCGGACGGGAGCGTTCTGGAGCAGCGCTCGTTCCCGTGCGCTGCGGGAGGCACGGTCGCCGGCACCGTCACGTGCCGCTTGCCCCGCAAACCAGGCGAGCGACACCGGATCGTGCTGACCGGCTTCTCGCTCACCGGAGACGCCGAGTGGAGCGTCGATCCGGAGAAGCTCTCGGCGCTCCGCACCGCCCTGTTCTGCGGGAACGTGCGCGCCTTGTGGCGACACGACCGCGAGCTCGCGCCGTTCTTCTGCCCCGACTGCGGCGCCTGCTACGCCGCGAGCGTCTGGCAGGCGCACCACCTCTCGGCGACCCGCGTCGACGGGGTCTGCCCCTCCGGCCATCGGCGGCGCCTGTGCGCGGACTGACATGACCGACCCCACATTGCCCATGATCTCCGGAGCGCTCTCGCGGCTTTCGACGGCCGACGACGAGGGGCGGCGGCGCGCGGTGAACGCGCTCGTCGCCCTGGCGACCGGAGAAGGCGAGGAGGCCTGGACGGCGGTGGTCGACGCCCTGCCCGATCTTCCGAGGGCGGCGCAGCTCTCGCTCGCCACGCCCCTCGCGCGCCGGGCGTCGGCGGACCCGAGCCCGGCGCTGCTCCGAGGCGTCTCGTGGATGCTCACGGCGGGGCCGGAGCTCGAGGCGGTGGTCTTCGAGCACTACGTGCGGGCCGCGCCCGAGCTCGTGCGGCCGATGCTCGCCAGCTTGTCGCGGTTCGCCCTCGACGACGACGACCTCGTCAGCATCCCGTACGGCACCGCACGCCCTGCCGGCGGCGTGCGCCTCCGCGAGGTCTTCGGCGGCTGCCGCGAGGCGCTGCGGCATTGCCTGATCGACCCGGAGCCCGGGGTGTGCGAGCTCGCGCTGCGCGCGCTCGAGACCCTCGCGGGAGCGGCGGCTTCGAGCGGCGAGGCTCGCGTGGCGCCGCAGCGCGCAGCGCCTCCGCTCCTGGTCGCGCGCGCGCCGACGCAGTGGGGCGGGCAGGTCCTCGCGCTGCAGCCTCGCCCGCCGTTCACGCTCGCGCCGATCACGCAATGGCGACGATGCCGACAGCTCTCGTTCGCGTCCGAGGGCCACGTTCGGTACCTCGCCCAACCGGACGGCAGCAACGCGGTCGCGATCGTCACCCGCAGCACAGGTGGGGCGCCGCTCGGGCAGACGCCGATCGCCGCGATCGAGCCGTCGGGTCGCTACCGGGACGACGGCACGCTGGCGGTCGAGCGCCCCTCCGAGGACCGGGACGCCTACGACGCCCACGGCGACCTCGGCGAGATCGAGCTGGTCCGCACCGGGCAGCGAAGCCCCATGCCACCTCGCTCCACGATCGTGGCGTGGACGGGGCAGAGCCTCAGCGCGGTCGCACTCTCGCCCGAGGGCTCCCACCTCGCGGCGGCGAGCCACGACGGCGAGCTCGGCGTCTTCGACGCGAGCACGGGCGCGAGGCAGGCGCGGCTGGTTCGCGGGGCGCGCGCGGGCACGGCCGTCGTCCTCGCGCTCGACGATGCGGCCACGCGACTCGTGGCCGGGCGCGCGGACGGCCGCATCGAGGTGTGGGCCCCGACGATCGGCGCGTGCATCGCCGAGCTCGAGGTCGGGCGCCCCCCGCTCGGCGTCGCGCTCTCGCCGCACGGTCGGCTCCTCGCCGCCGCGTTCGAGGACGGCTCGGTGGAGGTCTGGGCGATCGCCGGCGCGAGGCTGCTCGCGCGCGTGACGGACCTGCCGCACGCGGCCACCTGCGTCGCGTTCAGCCCGAGCGGCCAGCTCCTCGCGGCCGCCGGCGAGGGGCCGCACGCGCGGATCTGGGACCTCGCGCTCGTCGCCGCCCGCTTCGAGAATCGGACCGCGGAGCTCCTCGGCGACCCACCCGAGCGCCTGCGCGCGCGCCTCTCGGCCAGCTGCATGTCGGGATTCTCGGGCGGCTGGCAGGTGGTGCTCGAGGGAGATGGGAGCTGCCTCGTCGTCGTGCTCCGGCTCGCCACGCCGGCGAGGGCGCGCCTCCTGCTGCAACGGGGCAAGGCTCCGGGGCTCTGGGAGGTGTGCTTACGGCGCAAGCTCGCCCCCGAGGAGGCGCAGGCCTTCTTCGCGCGATGCGTCGAGGCGGACGTCGCCTCGAAGCCGCTGCCGCCGCCGCGCGTGAGCCGGCCTGACGAGCCCTGGGTCTCGCTCACGCTGCAGAGCGCCTCGGGCGCGCGCGTCGACTTCGGCAAGCCGAGGGGGGTCGAGTCGCCCGGGATCGATCCGATCGTGAAGGCGATGTCGCAGCTCGTCGAGGGCTTCGGGGGCCAGCAGCCCGAATACGAGGGACCGCCTCGCAAGCTCGAGGGCAGAGTGGCGAGCACGCCCCGCGCCGCGCGCTTCGGAGCGAGCTCCGCGACCGGCGCGCGCCGCGCGAGCGCGCCGGTGAGTCTCTGGGGGAAGGGCGAGCTCCGCTCGGCGGCGAGCTCGACGGACGGCCGCTCGCTGGCGGTGGGCACCAGCCTCGGGATCTTCCTGAGCGATCCGAGCACGGGGGAGTCACGACGCTTCCTCGCGACGGCTCTGCCCGTCCTGCGCGTCGCGCTCTCGCCAGATGGGCGGTTCGTCTCGGCCGCCACGAAGCGGGTGGTCACGCGGCTCGGCGTCGGCGGGCGGGTGCTCGGCTTCGGGCTCACGGGCTGGGACGCCCTCACGGGCGAGCGCCTCTACGCCCTCGAGAGCGCGAACCAGGACTGGATCGCGCCCGGGATCGGGCCGAAGACCGAGCGTCGCTGCGCCTGGGACGAGCTGGCCGCGTTCGATCCGACCGGCCGGCTGCTCGCCTCGACGACCGCCGTGGAGCCCCTGCACGTCCGCGACGCCCGGACCGGCGCGATCGTGGCGACCTTGCACGATCCCCGACCGATCGAGCAGCTCGTGTTCAGCCCCGACGGCGCCATGCTCGTGGCGGCGGTCGGGCCCTCCGAGGCCCGCAGGGGGGAGCCAGCCCTCCCGGCAGGCCTCGTCGCCTGGGACACCCGCGACTGGAGGCGACAGGTGCTGCCGGATCTCGTTCGCCCCGCGCGCTCGGCACTCGGGTTCGCCGCGGTCGCGATCTCGGCGGACGGTCGGCTCGCGACCGAAGACGCCAATGGAGACATTGCCATTCACGATCCGCGCGAGCCGGATCGGGTGCTGCGCATCGCCCTCCCGGGGCAAGGCCGCCTCGCCTTGATGGCCTTCTGCGATGCGGGCGCGCTCGTGACGGCGCAGCACGGCGACGAGTCGATCCGGTGGAGCGAGGTGGAGTCGGGCCGACCGCTCCGACGCGAGCGCTGGCCGCACGTCTGGATCGAGGCGCTGACGTTCGACGCCGCCGGCGATCTGCGCGTGACCGCGTCCGAGCAGGCCCGCTCCGCCGAGCCGAGACGGACGCTCTCGCTCACGCTCGATCCGACGGGAGCGGTCGTCGGCGAGTCCTCCTGCGCCGAGCCCTCCCCCGAGGTACGTCGGTCCGCGAGCGGGGCGATGGCCGCCGAGAGCGTCGCCTGCGTGGTGAATCGGTACGTCTCGATGGGCGACTGGGAGGACTTCTCGGTGCCGTGCGATCTCCGCCTCACCGACGCCGCGACCGGAGAGCTCCTGCACTCGTTCCGAGGCGGCACCGACGAGCTCCGGGACTTCGCGTTCTCTCCGGACGGGAGCCTGCTCGCGGCGGCGTACGACAATGGCAATCTCATCCTCCGGTCGGCGGAGGTCCGAGTCTGGTCCACCCGGACGGGCGAGCGACTCCAGGCCCTCTCCGCGGGGAACTGCGTGCCCGGCCCCGTGCGCCTCAGCCCCGACGGTCGCCTCGTCGCGGTCGGGGCGGGGGCCGTCGCGGGCACCGTCCTCGTCTTCGACGTCTCGACCGGCGCAAAGGTGTGCGAGCTTCGGGGCCACACGAACGCCATCCGGGCGATCGCGTTCCATCCCGACGGCGACCGCCTGGCGACGGGCGGCTGCGACGCGACGATTCGCCTCTGGTCGCTGCGCGATGGCGAAGGCGCGATCGTCGGCGTCCACAACGACGGAGACGCCTGCGCCGTGGCGTTCACCCCCGACGGCTCGAGGCTCATCTCGGGGGGTCACGACGGGAGCGTGCGCTCCTGGGGAGTGCCGGATCACGGCGTCGTCCCGGCCGCCCCGCCTCCACCGGGCGGCGACGAGAGGGCCTGAAGGGGCGCTCGCGTCGATCCGCCGAGCGCCCAACGCACGCCTGCGCCCAGTGGTGATGCAGGCCCCGCCTCCGCCGCCCGCGCCCGTCGGCACACCTGCACCCGCCGTCGCCGTCGCCAAGCGCCGCCGACTCGACTGGGCGACTGCGCTGCAGCGCACCTTTGGCGTCGACGTCTGGCGCTGTCCCTG
>CAIKNO010000763.1 GCA_903828805.1 uncultured Sandaracinus sp.
CTGCCAAGCGACGACGAGAAGAAGCGGCTGTCCAACCTCCAGGCCGAGATTGAACTTCGCAAGAAGCACTACGACTCGGTGCTCGACAAGCTGAGAACCGAGGAGACGCGCACGCTTCAGCTCGTGCTGCCGAACCGGTACAGGCTACGCGGTCAGGCGCGCGTCTACCCCATCGCGGTCGAGATCCTTCTGCCCGAGGAGCGCGCATGACGACGACCGCTTCTCTCTTCGACGAGGCGTGGCTCTCGCTGCACCAGGCCGGGCGACTGCTCGACCGCGACGCGTTCGACTCCCTGCCCGATCCGGGCCACCCCCAGCGTCGCCTCGCGGAGCTGCTGCGCGACGCCCTCGCGCAGGCTCCCGCCGACACCCGCGGCGAGAACTTCGGGGCCCTGCTCGACGCCGTGCTCGAGGGCGTGTGCGGCCTCGTCGTTGGCTGGCGAAAGGGATCGGACATTCCCGGCTCCTACGCCGAGACGCTTCTCGACGGCACCGTTCTCAAGCCCCGTCGCGTCTACGAGCACTTGGGTCGCGCCGCGCTCAGCGTCTTCGTCAGCCCGGCTACTCGAATCGGGGTACACAAAGGCCGCCGCGACGCGGCCCACGTCGTTGAGTACCTGCGCAGGAAGAAGACACCGCTCGGACTCGTGACCAACGGCCGCGAGTGGCGGCTCGTCTACGCCGACACCGACAACACCGCCTTCGTCGAATGGACGAGCGACCGGGTCCTCGAGGGCGACGCGCTCTCGCCCCCGCTGCTCGTCCTTCGGCGCGTCATCTCGCATCTCGCACTGAAGGCCGCGTCGGAGTCGGAGTACCCGCCGCTCGTCGACGCGATCCGCCGAGCACGACTCGGGCAGGCGCGCCTCAGCAAGGAGTTGGGCGAGCGCGTGCGCGCGGCCGTCGAACTGCTCCTCTCGGCCCGCCGGCCCGTGCTCGAAGCGAGCTGGAACCCGGACGAGAGCAAGGCCGTCTACGACGCCGCCTGCCACTTCGTGATGCGGCTCGTGGTGGTCTTCTTCGCCGAGGCCCGCGAGCTCTTGCCCGTCGACAGCCCCGTCTACCACGACGCCTACGGGCTCAAGGGGCTGCTCGCGGCGCTCGAACGCGCGGGGAAGTCGCGTCGCGACGCGCGTCAACAGGCCTGGCCGCGGCTGCTCGCGCTCTTTCGTCTGCTCCACCGAGGCTCACCCCACCCGGCAATGGTGGTCCCGACCTACGGCGGTGATTTGTTTCGACCTGCGGACGCGAGCGCCGGGCCCCAGGAGCGTGCCCTCGCGAGGCTCGAGGACGTGCACGAGCCTCCGTCCGACGAGATCGTCTACCGCATGCTCACGCTCCTGACGCGGACCACCGAGCGCGTGAAGGAGGGCGGCTCGTTTCGCACCGTAGCGGCTCCCGTCGACTTCACTGAGCTGACCAGCGAGTACATTGGCATCCTCTATGAGGGCTTGCTCGACTACGAGCTGCACCGCGCCGGCGAGCAGCCGGTGGTGTTCCTCGGCATCGGCGACCAGCCTGCGCTGCCGCTCGACCGCCTCGAGGCGATGACGGAGATTCAGCTTCGGGCGCTCGTCGAGAAGGCCGCCGTCACAAAGGATAGGGCCAACGAGGAGGAAGCCGAGGGCGAGGGCGAGGACGGGGCGGCAGAGGACGACCCTGCACCGCACGAGGATGCGTCACCCGGCGACGACGCTGAGGCAAACGTCGAAGACGCGCCCGTCCCCGACGAGCCTGTCGAACTCGACGATGCACGTGGGGACGCCCTACGTCGCGCGTTGCAATGGGCCGGGCGCGCTGCGGTGGCGGGCAGGCTCGTGCGGACGCCGAGGCGGGCGGACGACCCAACACATCTCGCCAACGTGGAGAAGGTCGCCAAGCAGCTCATCGCCCGTGTAATGCTCCCTGGCGAGCTCTACGTCGTTCGTTGGGGCGGGACGCGAAAGGGTGCAGGTACCTTCTACACGCGGCCGCAGCTCACGCTCCCGACCGTGCGCCGCACGCTGGAGCCGCTCCTCCAGAATGGTGATGGTACCTTCAAGACGCCAGAGGAGATCCTCGCGCTCAAGGTCTGCGATCCAGCGATGGGCTCGGGCTCCTTCCTCGTGGCGAGCCTGCGCGTGCTCACCGACGCGGTCGTCGCCGCGCTCCATCAGCACGGGCGGCTCGTCGGCAAAGAAGGCAGTGACCTCGTCCGCATCGAGTGCGCGCTTCTGCCCGACGCGGACCGCGACCAGTCCGCCGAAGGCGTCGCCGCCATCGTACGCCGAGCCGTCGTCGAGCATTGCCTCTACGGCGTCGACCTCGATCCGCTGGCCGTCGAGCTGGCTCGCGTGTCGCTCTGGGTCGAGACGCTCGACCGGCGACTGGCCTTCACCTTCCTCGATCACAAGCTGCGCTGTGGTGACGCGCTGACCGGCACCTGGCTCGATCGATTCCGAGACTATCCGCTCCTCGCGTGGTGGCGGCAGAGCCCCGACGAGAGGTATAGGGGCGTCACGCATTCGGGCGACACGTGGGCCGACGCGCTCAAGGCGATGCGCCCAAGCGTCGTGGAGGAGCAGCGCAAGCTCCTCGCGGGCGAGGAGCGCCTGCCGTTCCAGGGGACGAGCGACGACGAACTGAAGGCCGCCATCGAGCGCGTCCGCGAGCTGTACCGCCAGCTCCGCAGGGTGCCCGTGAGCCAGCCCGACAAGCGCGCCGAGCTCTGGCGCACCCGCGTCGCCACCTCGCCCGAGCTTGGCAAGGTGAAGGAGGCCTTCGACACCTGGTGCGCTCTCTGGTTCTGGCCCCTCGACCAGCTCGCCGAGGCCCCGCGTCCGCTCGACCTGCTCGCCCCCAGCGAGGCCGCGCGCGCCATCGCTCGCGAGGTGGCGGGCAGGCGCCGCTTCTTCCACTGGGAACTCGAGTTCCCCGACGTATTCAGCGACAAGGGCGCGGGCTTCGACGCCATCGTGGCGAACCCTCCGTGGGAGATCCGAAAGCCGAGCAGCAAGGAGTTCTTCAGCGACCGCGACCCGCTCTACCGCAGCTACGGGAAGCAGGACGCCCTCGCGGCGCAGCGGGCGATGTTCGCGAGCGACGCCGGCTTCGAGCGCCGGTGGCTCGAGCACAACGGCCTCTTCAAGGACGCCGGCAATTTCGTGCGCAATGCCGCCGAGCCCTTCGGCAACACCGAGGGCGGCGCCGTGAGCCTCGTGCCGCGGAACGCGGCTGCGAGCGAGAGCCTCCACAAGAAGTGGCTCGCGGAGCGCGGTAAGAAGAGCGGCCTCTCCGACCCCGAGCACCCCTTCCGCCATCAAGGCTCGGCCGACCTCAACAGCTACAAGCTCTTCGTCGAGCAGGCCCACGCGCTCCTGAAGCCAGGCGGCCAGCTCGGCCTCATCACCCCGAGCGGCCTCTACACCGACAAGGGCGCAGTCGATCTGCGCAAGCTGCTCCTCGACCGCTGCGCCTGGCGCTGGCTCTACGGCTTCGAGAACCGCAACAAGGTCTTCGACATCCACCGCAGCTTCAAGTTCGCGGTGACCATCGCGCAAAAGGGCGGGCGCACCGAGGCGCTGCAGGCCGCCTTCATGCGCCACGGGCTCGACGACTGGGCCGAGGCGAAGGGCGCGCTCGCGTACCCCGCCGAGCGCATCCAGGGATTTTCGCCGAAGAGCCTGAGCGTGCTCGAGATCCGCTCCCGGCGCGACCTCGAGGTGCTGACGAAGATCTACGCGAACAGCGTGCTGCTCGGCGACAACAGCCCCGACGGCTGGGGGATCAAATACGCGACCGAGTTTCACATGACCAACGACTCGAAGCTCTTCATCCCGCGGGAGACGGCTGAGGCGGCGGGGTATCGGGCGGATGCGTACGGTCGATGGGTTGGCGGCGATGAGCGGAAACTCAGGGCTCTCCTCAAGCAAACGTGGGAGCCGGATGGGAAACCGCTCCTGCCGCTCTACGAAGGCCGAATGATCGGCCAGTTCGACTTCAGCAAGAAGGGCTGGGTCAGCGGCAAGGGACGTAGCGCGGTGTGGCGCGACATCCCTTGGGAGAATAAGGTCATCGAGCCACAATTCTTGATGCGGCAGCAAGGCTTCACTGACCAGCGGAAGGAGTCTTGGACGGCCTCCCGAATCGGATTCATGGACGTGACGGCCGCGACGAACGCCCGGACTATGATCGCCGCGCCGCTCTCAGCATTGCCATGCGGCAACTCGGCTCCGGTGCTGTTCTCGAAGGAATCTCCAATCGCAACGGCCGCCGTCCTGGACAGCTATGCCTATGATTTCGTCGTGCGTGCGCGATGCGGCGGGCTCCACTTGAATTATTTCGTGATCGAAGAAACACCGCTAGTCGCGAGGTCAGCATCGGCCGCTCTGATTACCTATGGCATCGCGCTCTCTTGGGCAGCCGCCCTCGCTCCGCTGCTTGTCGAAGAACGAGACCACATGCGCCTCCATGGCGCGGTCACGTCGCACGAACGCCTTCGTCTCCGGTGCATCCTCGACGCCCTCGTCGCCGTGCTCTACGGCCTCTCGCGGGACGACCTGCGCTGGATTCTCCGCGACTGCGATCACCCCAAAGCGCTGGCCACCAACCGCAACTTCGCGCGCACGCTCGACCCCAAGGGCTTTTGGCGTGTCGACAAGGACGAAGACCCCGAGCTGCGCCACACCGTGCTCACGCTCGTCGCCTTCGACGCGCTCGACGCCTTGATTCAGTCGCACGGCGGCGACCGCGACGCGGGCATCGCGGCGTTCTCGGCGCTGAACGGCGGCGAGGGCTGGATGCTCCCCGAGACGCTGCGCCTCGCCGACCACGGGCTCGGACACGACGACCGCGCGCAGGTGGCGCAGCCCGTTGCGAGCCGCCTGGGGCCGCGCTTCCTCGACTGGCAGCTCGCGCAGACGCCCGAGGAGAGCTGGACCGAGTGCGAGCAGCATGCGCGGGCCATCCTGGGCGATGAGGAGTTCGCGAGGCGGTTCGCCGAGTCGGCGAGATCGACGGATCGCGATGCGGGGGCGGACAAGCCTGAGGGGACGGGGAAGCCGGCCAAGCGCCAGCAGAAGCTGTTCGAGTAGGAGTGATGGCGCGATGTTGACCAAGCTGCGGATCAAGAACCTCAAGGCCTGGGGCGAACAACTCTGGGAGCCGGGGGTGCAGCTTGCACCGATTACCCTCTTTCTCGGACCCAACTCCGCCGGCAAGACGTCGTTGCTGCAAGCGCCACTGCTCTTGAAGCAGACCTTCGACAGCCCTGACCGCACGCTCGACCTCAATCTCGGGGGCCAGCCCGCTGATCTGGTCGACCTCGGTACGGCCGAGTCAATTGTGCATCAGGGGGCCCACCGCGCGACCAAGCTCGGGCTCGGGTTCTCCCTCTCCGCGGACGGGCAGCAGCTCGATCACGAGGCGACCTACCAGTCCTCGGGCACCGCGCTGGAGCTTAAGCGACTCGAGCTGGCGCGCGACGGCCGCAGCTTTACTGCGACGCGGCAATCCAAAGGCGGGGGGTATCTACTCGAAGCTCCAGGCTACGCGGCAAGGCGGATTGGGGGCCGTGCCGGCGCGAGGCGGCCTTTTCGGCCTGAGCGGTCCCTCACGTTTTCCGCGGATGCCGTCGCCGAACTCGGGAGCGCGGGGGCTGAAGTGCAGGATCTCGCGCTTCGGATCCGACATAAAGTCTCGGCGATCGCATACCTCGGGCCACTCCGCGAGCCGCCGGAACGAAGCTACCTCTGGAGCGGCGTCGAGCCGGGCGATCTCGGCAAGCGAGGCGAGCGTGCGGTTCACGCTCTGCTGGCGAGTGACAACACGAAGAAGCGGCAGAGGGACGGCGAGGAAGGTGGCGCTCAGTGGCTCGTCGAGCGCGTGTCCGAGTGGCTCAAGCGGCTCGGCGTCGCCGACCGCCTCGTCCTCGAGCGGCAGGGACGATCGCGGCACTACGAACTGCACGTCATGCGCGGGTCGCAGAGGGCCAACATCATGGACGTCGGATTCGGTATCTCTCAGGTCTTGCCCATGCTGGTGCTCGCGTATTTCGTGCCCAAGGGCACCACCATCGTCGCGGAGCAACCCGAGATTCATCTGCACCCTCGGGCGCAAGTGGGGCTCGCGGATCTGATGGCCGAGGTGGCGAAGTTGCGCCAGGTCCAGTTCCTCATCGAAACGCACTCGGAGCACTTGTTCCGAAGGCTCCAGACGCTCATCGCGGGTGGTAATATTCTGCCCTCGGACTGCCGACTCTACTTCGTCGACCGAGCTGAGACCGGTGAGGCTGAGCTCGTGCCGCTCGATGTGGACCGCTTCGGACGTGTTTCAAACTGGCCTCGTGAATTCTTTGGCGACTCCGTCGGCGAAGTCGAGCGCCAGACGGAGCTGATGTTTCGCCGGCTTCGCGAAGAGAAGTCGCGTGGCTGATTGGGTCATCGACACGAACGTGCTACTCGTGGCAACCAGAGCTCAGCTCGGCCGGCCGCCCCGGAAGCTCGCCGACCGCGGTGAGGACGTGCCCGTCGGCGACCCGGAGACCCAGGAGCAAGTTTTCAAATGGCTCAAGAGCCTCCGAGAGGCTCAAGACGAGATCGTGATCATCGACATCCCGCACGGCCTGATCAAGGGCGAGTACGCGCGAAAACTCGACGGGGACGAATACGGGCGCATGGTCGTTGCCGACCTCATGTCTCGTGGTCGTTGCCGGTTCGTAGAGGTCGAGGTTGATGGAAACCATCACGCTCTCGTCCTTCACGAGTGGGGCAACGACGTTACGGATCGCGAAGATCGCAAGATGGTCGCTGCTGCACTTGAATCCGGTGCCGCGATCGCAAATGCATGCGATACCGATTGGATGGAGCTAGAGGCGCGGGGCACCCTGTCACGTCTTGGGGTTTCCGTGGTGCATGTCGCCGAGGCGTGGTGTCGAACCGCGTGGAGGCGAAAGTCGATCCCGTGACGGACTTCCTCCGCTTCCCGCACACGCCACACGCAGCCTGGCTCGGACCGGGCAAGCCCCGCGACGACAAGCTTCTCACGCCCCACGAGGTTCGTGATCTGCTCGCGGGGGAGGTCGTCGTCGAGGAGAAGGTCGACGGCGCGAACCTTGGGTTCTCGACCGACGAAGACGGGACGCTGAGAGCACAGAATCGCGGCGCGTATCTCGATGTCGACGCTCCGCAGGGGCAATGGAAGCCGCTCCGCCGCTGGCTCGCGATGCGCCGCCACCCTATGGCAGAGGCGCTATTTCCCGATCTCTTGCTCTTTGGCGAGTGGTGCTACGCGGTGCATAGCATCCGATACTCGAGGCTCCCCGATTGGTTCCTCGTGTTCGACGTGTATGATCGTGGGAGCAGGGCGTTCTGGAGCGTTGACCGGCGCAATGCGTTTGCGGCGAGCTTGGGTCTGGCGACGGTCCCACCGCTGGCCCGTGGCCATTACGACCTGACGGGGCTCAAGGCGCTGCTCAAGGCCTCGCGCCTCACGAGTGGTCCTCCTGAGGGCCTCTACGTGCGGTGCGAGCACGGAGGACAACTCGTCGCTCGCGCCAAGATCGTGCGCGCTGAGTTCGTGCAGGCCATCGAGGAGCACTGGTCGAAGCGTTCGATCGAAGAGAACCGGCTCGCTCCGAACCCCGAAGGGACCATCGCGTGGCGCTGAACCCGATCACGTTCACCGAGCAAGTCGTCTCCGACTTCCTCCGCTATCAGCTCACAACGTATCCACTCGCCGATACGGATCTGCACGCGCAGCTCCGCGCGCTCTTGCGGGTTGGAGAGTCTCGCGACACGCCACTCCGCCAAGGTCCGTTCATCAGCTTGTCGCGGCCGTTCCGGGCAGGGTCGACTATCGAGCAGCTTATCGCCGAACGCGTGTTGCACGCTGGAATGCGTTCGGTCGTTCCCTACGACCGGGTGCGCGCCCACCAGGAGCAGGCCATCCGGGCCATCGTCAGAGGGCGCACCACCCTCGTTGCGACCGGGACCGGCTCCGGCAAGACCGAGAGCTTCCTGTACCCCATCATCAGCCGCTGCCTCGCTCTCAAGGAGGCTGGAGCGCCGGCCGGCATCGTCGCGGTGCTCGTATACCCGATGAACGCCCTCGCGGAGGACCAGCTTGACCGCCTGCGGGGTCTTCTCGCAGGCACCGGCATTCCGTTCGGCATGTACGTTGGCAAGACGCCGGACGAAGAAGCCGGCGTCCGCGGCGAGCGCCTTCCGCCCGGTTCATCGAACGCCGACTACCAAGCCCGTTTGAAGCAGATGCGCGAAGCGGGTGACGCCGCGACGCTCCTGCCGGCGGAGGAGCGGGCGAGCCGAGAGTCGATGCGCAAGGAGGAAGGCGCACCTCGCATCTTGCTCACCAACGTCAAGCAGCTCGAGTTGCTGCTCACGCGCGGCAAGGACATCGGGCTCTTCGCAGGCGCGCCGCTCGAGTTCCTCGTGTTCGACGAGGCCCACACCTTCCGGGGGGCGCAGGGTGCCGAGACAGCAGCGCTCATCAGACGATTGCGTGCGTTCTGCGGCAAGGCCGCGAACGAGGTCACCTGCATCGCGACTTCGGCGACGATGGCCGACCCAGCGCGCGGGCCCGCGGCGGCGGCCGACTTTGCGCGCCGCTTCTTCGGGGTCGACGCCGAACAGGTCGAGCTGGTGGGCGAGGTCTACGACGAACTTCGCTGGAACGAGCGGCGGTCCGTCCCCGCGCTCGCGGTCACAGCCTTTCCTGATGCGCTGACTCGAGTGCTCGCGGCAGTGGACGCTCCAGACGAGCATGTCGCCGCAGAGCTATCGGCGTGCCTCGCCGTGCTCGGCGGAGCACGCCTTCCGGGGAGCGGGTGGCAAGAGGCACTCTCGTCCCAGCTCGCTAGCAATTCGCTTCTCCATCGCCTCGCGGAGCTCCTGCGCAGCCCGCGTGCGCTCGCGGAGCTACCCGCACTCCTCGAGCCCATCGCGGGTCGGCCCGTTTCCGAGCACGAGATCCTCTGCTGGCTCGCGCTCGGCGTCGCGACGGGACGAGGCGGCAAGGATCCGCTCCTCCGTCCGGTGGTGCACAGCTTCATCCGCGGGATCGGCGGCGCGGTCGTGACGCTGTCGAACGAAGGCGGTAGCGCACGCCTCTGGCTCGCCGGCGACGAGGCCGAGGCGGAAC
>CAIKNO010000764.1 GCA_903828805.1 uncultured Sandaracinus sp.
CGGATAGAGCCTCCGCAGCGCGCGCACCGCGCGGCGCGGCCCGTCCTGCTCGGCCCGCGCGAGCAGGTGCTCGCGGCAGAGGGTCAGGCGCTCCCGCGGCGTCGGAGGCCCAGCCCGGCCGCCGCTCAGCGCGGCGCGGACCTCGCGGAAGATCCACGGGTGCTCGATGGCGCGGCGCCCGATCATCACGCCCGCGCAGCCCGTCTCGTCGAGGGCACGCACGGCGTCGGAGGCCGACCGGATGTCCCCGTTGACCAGCACGGGAATGGAGACGGCCTCGCGGGCGCGGCGCGCCCAGCTCCAGTCGGCGCGTCCGTCGTGTCCCATCGTGGCGGTGCGGCAGTGGATGGTCAGCGCCGCGATGCCGGCGTCCTCGAGCCGCCGGGCGAGGTCGACGATCGGCATGCGGGCCTCGTCGCCCCATCCGATCCGCGTCTTGACCGTGACCTTCGTCGAGACGCGCGCCCGGACGAGCCGCGCCATCGCGACCATCGCGTCGGGGTCGCGCAGCCATCCGGCGCCCGCGCCGCCCCGCGCGACCTTGGGCACCCAGCAGCCGCAGTTGAGATCCACGTACGCCGGCTCCGAGCGCTCGGCGACCTCCGCGGCCTCGGCGAGGCACGCGGCGTCGGCGCCGTAGATCTGGATCGCGGTGGGGGTGTCCTCGGGCCCGAGCGCGAGGCGCCCGAGGGCCTCGGTGTCCCCCCCGACGACCGATTCGGCGCGGACGAATTCGGTCACGCAGAGCGTCGCCCCGCGGGCGCGGCAGACGCGTCGGAACGCCGCATCCGACACCTCCTCCATCGGGGCGAGGACCGCCGGCGTGGAGGCGAAGAATGCGGCGAGATCGAAGCTCAGAGCGGCACGCAGATCTGCGGGAAGCGGGTGCCGTCCGCGAGCTGGCTCTTGCACGCGAAGCCGGCGGCGCAGTCCGCGGCGGAGAAGCAGCCCTCGAAGCAGGTGAAGTTCCGCCCGCCGTCGAACGAGAGGCAGCGGCCGTTGGAGCCGCGCGCGTCGAGGGGGCAGGTGCTGTCGCTCGAGCAGCTCGAGGTGCACACGCCGCGCGTCGCGCCGTCGACCGTGATCCCGAAGCAGCCCTGCGACTCGACCGAGCACTCGGCCGTGCTGCCGAGCGTGCACTCGTCGTACGCCGGCACGCCGGGGGGCGGGCCAGACGGCGAGCCCGGCAGGCAGACCGGCGGGAAGGTCGAGCCGCCGGCGCTGTTCTGGCAGGTCCACCCGAAGTCGCAGGTGTTCGAGGTCACGCAGCCCTGGAAGCACGTGAAGTTCGAGCCCCCGTCGAACGAGAGGCAGCGGCCGGTGCCGGGGCACTCGGAGTCCGACAGGCAGGCGCGGGTGCACATCCCGCGGGTGTCGGTCGGGGACGACACGGTCAGGCAGCTGTCACGTCCGCTGCTGCAGTCGGTCGGCGCCGAGCAGTTTTCGTACGTGAGCGCGCCGGCCGGGACGAGCTTGCAGCCCGACGCCATGAACGCCGCCACCATCACCACCCCGAGCCCGAGCAGATTCGTCTTCATCGCATCCTCCCGTGGATCCCCACCGTCGCGTCGTCCGGTCCCCCGGGCGCAGTCGTCGTCCGGTGCGCCCTCGACGCGGAGCGCGGGCCCTTTCTTCACCACCCGGCCACGACCTGCAAGGGGCCGGGCCGGGTTCGACCCGCGCGCGCTCGAGGCGGGCGACCCCGGCGGCCCCCGGGGATTCGCCGTTTCGGGGACCTCCGATTGGGCCATGGAGGGCGTTCGGCCGTGGTAGTGTCGGCGCCACCATGGCGATCGCACCGCGCTCTGCCGACGAGTTGCTCCGGGATGTCGCCCATCTCGGCCAGCTCCCCGCGGCGGAACTCCACCAGCTGGCCGAGGCGTCCGAGGTCAGGAAGGTCGCCCGGGGGGCCCCGCTCTTCAGCGAGGGGCAGGCCGCCGAGGGGCTCTTCATCGTCCGGACCGGCGAGGTCAAGCTCTCGAAGAGCGGCCGCGACGGCCGCGAGCAGATCATCTACCTCGCGCGGCCCGGTCGTCCGATCGTCGAGGGCGTGCGCTTCGACGGCGGCACCTACGCGGCGAGCGCGATCGCGATGCGCGCGGCGAGCGCGATCCTCGTCCCGAACGAGGCGATCGGCGCGCTCGGCGACAAGCGCCCCGCGGTCTTCCGGGTGATGCTCGATCTGCGGGCCCACCGCACCGACAAGACCCTGCGGCTGGTCAGCGACCTCTCGCTGCGCACGGTCCCCGCACGACTCGCGTCGTTCCTCTGCGCGCTCGCGGCCGCGCGCGAGCTCCGGGGCGAGGACGCGCGGCACCTGGTGCGCGACCTGACGACCGAGACCGTGGCCGGACGGCTCGGGACGGTTCGCGAGGAGATCTCGCGCGGGCTGGCCTTGCTCGAGCGCGAAGGCGCGCTGAAGGTCACGCCGGACCTCATCGAGGTGGTCGACTTCACGCGGCTCGAGGCGATCGCCTACGGACGCAAGAAGGGCGCGTGATCGCGGCCGGGGCTGCCCGCGCGCCGCTCGCCTCCTGGCGCGGATGGCTCGGGGCCCTCGTGGCGTGCACCGCGGCCTTCGCGGTCGTCGCCGCCGCGTCGCCCTCCGTGCCGATCGTGGTCGAGGGGCCCTGGGCGCTCGCCGACTACCTGCTCGGCTTCGCGTTCGTGTCGGGCGCGGCCCTGCTGACGGGCGCCCGCGCGCCCGCATGGTCGACGCGCGGGCTGTGGCTGCTGGTTCCGGCGGGGCTCGCGCTCGCCGTGGTCGCGGCGGGCCAGGTGCGCTCGTCGGTGGGGCTCCTCGGGATCGCGGCGGCGGGGCTGGTGCTCGCGTCGCTCCTCGTCGCGGGCAACGTCGTCGGGGCGGTGCTCGGGGGCCGCGTGCAAGCCGCGGGGCACCTCTCGGTGGTCGCCGTCGTGTCGTCGCTCGCCGACGTGTGGAGCGTGACGGCCCCGGAGGGCCCGAGCGGCGCGGTCGCCGCGAGCGTGCCTCTGCTGTCGGTGCTGGCGCTCCCGTTCCCGATGCTCGGGACCGACGCGATCGAGCCCTTGCTGGGCGTCGGCGACGTGGTGTTCGTGTCCCTCTACCTCGCGGTGTCGCGGCGCTTCTCGCTGGGCGTCGGTCGGACGGCCGTGGCGCTCGGGCTCGGGCTCGCGGCGACCGCGCTCCTCGTCGTGGCCCTCGAGCGCGCGCTGCCGGCGCTGCCGGCGCTGGGCGTCGCGGTGCTCGTGGCCCACCCCGAGGCCCGCCTGCCGCCCCCCGCGGAGCGGAGGCAAGCCGGCTGGGCGCTGGCCGTGTTCGTCGCGCTCTTCGCCGTGCTAACTCTCCGGCGATGAGGATCGAGACGTTCGGGGCCCTCCGGGCCGTGGTCACGGGCGGCGACGACGGCGACGGCTCCGGGGACGGGCCCATCGTCGTCCTCTTGCACGGCTTCGGCGCGCCGGGCGACGATCTCGTGCCGTTCGGGCGCGTGGTCGCCGCGCCGCCCGGGACGCGCTTCGTGTTCCCCGCCGCGCCGATCGACCTCGGGCACGGGTTCGGGATGGGCGAATCGCGGGCGTGGTGGCACATCGACATGGCGGCGCTCGACGCCGCGATGCGGGCCGGTCGGTTCCGCGACCTCGCCGCCGACGTGCCCGAGGGGATGCCCGCGGCGCGGGCTGCGATGCTCGACGCGCTCGCAGCGATCGAGGCGCGCCTCGGGTCCGCGCCGATGGTCCTCGGCGGCTTCTCGCAGGGGGCGATGCTCGCGACGGACGTGGCGCTGCACTCGACGCGGCGTCTCGCGGGGTTGGTGCTGCTGAGCGGGACGCTGCTCGCGGAGCGCGAGTGGACGCCGCGGATGGCGCAGCGCGCGGGGCTTCCGGTCTTCCAGAGCCACGGCACGCACGACCCGCTGCTCCCCTTCGTGGGGGCCGACGCGCTGCGCGAGCGCCTCGAGGCCGCCGGGGCGACCGTCGATCGGGTGTCGTTCCGCGGTGGGCACGAGATCCCGCCCGTGGTGCTGCAGCGGCTGGGGCTCTTCGTGCGCCGCGTGCTCGGCGGCGAGTGACGCGAAGGCGGGGCGGCCCGTCCGAGGACGAAGACATGGCGGTCCTCGCGCGGGCCGTGGGCTGGAAAGCGAGCAGCGCGTCGAGGGTTCAGGTAGCGTCCACGCTTGCCAGAGGACTGCACCGCCTGTGGCACCTGCTGCTTCTCGCACCTCGCGCCCTACGTCGTCGTGACGGGCGACGACTACGCGAGGCTGGGTGACGAGGCGGAGTCACGGGTCCTCTTCGATGGATACCAGGCGTTCATGCGCATGGAGAGCGGCCGCTGCGCGGCGCTCCGGATCGAAGGTCGACGCTTTCTCTGCTCGGTCTACGAGACCCGTCCGGACACGTGCCGCGCGTTGCTGCGGGACTCGGCGGAGTGTGCGGGCGAGCTCCTGACGAAGGGGGATCGACCGCTCAGCGCGTTGCGCGCGCGGCGCTGAGCCGCCCCCTCCGCGGGCCGTGTGCTCGGCAGCGGGGGCGTCGGAGGGTCGGGTGCCGTGGCCTCAGCGGCAGGCCGAGGCGTCGACCTCGCCGAAGGCGATGCCGTGGATCGGGTGGCCGCCGGTGAACTGCCCGGGCGCCAGCGCTTCCCAGCGGAGCCCGTCGGTGCTGCGATAGAAGCGCTGCTGCGCGTACCACCCGCGCCACCCGGCGTTTACCGCGACGAGGGTCCCGCCGGGCGCGCGGGCGACGGCTCCGATCACGACGTCCGGTGGCGAGGTGGGCTCGCTCGACCACGACACTCCGTCGACCGTGCGGTACCGACGGCCCCCGCCCCAGACCCAGAGCGCACCGTCCGCCTCGACCAGCTGCGAGCCCGTCGCGGTCCCGAGCGCGCTCGAGCGCCACGTCGTGCCCCCGTCGGTCGAGCTGCACGCGATGCCATCGGCGCCGACCACGACCATCGCCGCGCCCGCGTGCCCGATGCCGCCGGCGTCCATCACGCCCTGGCCGCATTCGGCGGGGAACGTCGAGGGGTTGGACCATCGCCCCGCGCCGTCGCCGAACGCGAGGTCGCTGTCGCGCGCGTCCTCCGCGACCATCAAGAAGAGCCCGCCCGCGAGCGGCACGGCCCCGGTGGCGCGCACGTTCCACGGCGCGAACGTGGGGGTGCCGGCCTCGGTCCAGGTCTCGCCGCGGTCGTCCGAGCGCATCGGGGCCCGCTGTCCGAGCAGCACGCGCCCGTCGAGCGCCGCCACCCCGCCGAAGGTCCGGTCCGCGAGGGTCGTGCGCCACGTCCGCCCGTCGTCGCTCACGCGCACGCTGCCGCCCGCGCCCCAGCCGAAGGTGGCGACGAAGCGCCCGCCCGCGTGGACGATGCCCATCGCGCGGCCGGGGTGGTGGTCGCAATCGGTGCCCTCGAAGCAGCGCAGCGCGTCGTCCATCGACTGGTCGTCGATCCACGAACGCCCGTCGTCGCACGACCTCACGCTGCGTCCGGCGTAGCCCTGCGCCACGAAGACGCCGATGCGGGCGCTCCCCGCGTCGAGGGGCGGGGCGGCGGCGTCGTCCGGCGCGGCGCCGGCGTCGTCGTCGAGCGGCGGGGGCGCGGGGTTCGCGTCCGTGGCGGGTGCGGCATCCAGGGCGGTCGCGGCGTCCGCGTCGTGAGAGGACGCGTCCATCGACGCGTCCCTCGAGGCCGGGGCCGCATCGGGCCGCGCCCCATCGTCCGGCTCGGGCGCGCGAAGGGCGGGCTCCCCGCAACCGAGGAGGCCGACGAGGACGAACAAGGAGCCGCCAGGCAGAGATCGCATGCACGTCGGTACCGTGAACGGGGACGAACGGCTCAGGGCGCCCCCCGGCGCGGCGGCCGTGGCGGGTCCGACGCGGGCGCGTGGAGGTCGCTCGCACCGGGGCCTGCGCGCCCCTTCCGGAACGATTCCGGACCTCGAAGGGGGAAGGTCCGGCTCTTCCGGAACGATTCCGGACCTCGAAGGGGGAAGAGCCCGCTCTTGGGGAACGATTCCGGAAATCGATCCGGAAGGTCCAGCTCTTGCCGATCGATTCCGGACATCGATCGGGAAGGTCCGGCTCTTCCCGTCCCGAGGGCGCTCAGCCCGGCGAGGGGCCGAGGCCCCGACGCCGCGCGTCGGCCTCGCGCCATCCGGGCGGAGCGTCCTTGGGGTGCACGGGCCCCGTGAATTCGAGCCCGCGGGCGATGTCGAAGTCGGTGACGCCGCGCGTCCGCACGTACCGGACGAGGCGGGCGTAGGGGGCGAAGAAGAGGAGAAAAGGAAAGAAGTTCTTCACCACCACGACCTGCGCGTCGCGCATCCGCAGCCCAGCGTTCCGGTAGAACGCGGGGCTGAACGCGAGCGCCGGTCCCTCCACGACCACCAAGCGCACGTCCCCGATGCGGAGGACCGCCATGCGATCGACGCCGTGCGCGCGGGGGAGCCCGAGGATCTCGGCCCGCACGGCGAGCGGTTCGGAGCGCTCCGGGTCGAGCGTGCCGCCCACCGAGACTTCGACCCGGTCACCGACGCGGTGTTCGCGCCAGAGCCGTTCGACGAGGTCGGGGTCGCGCAGCGGCACGTAGCTGACGAGGCCCGCCCCCTCGTCGATCAGGGCGCGCAGGAGCGCCGTGTTGTCGCCGGGGGCACCCGCGGACACGACGTCCGAGGCGTCCGCGAGGACGGCCAGGCGAAGCGGGCGCCGGGGCAGGGCGCGGGCCGCGGCGATGGCTTCGGAGGGGCCGGCGAAGCTCGGCGGAAGGGCGTCCCTCACGGCCCAGCAGAGGTCAGCGAGCGCGTCGGCGTGCTGCTCGCCGAGGTCGGGTGCGTCGTCGGTCACGACGAGGGTCGACCAGCCCAGCTCCCGGTGCGCGTTCCACGGGTGCACCGTCATCACCGTCGCCCCGAGCACGCGCGGGTCGTCCTCCTCGAGCTGGTCCATGCGGCGGAAGATCGGGCGCATCGGCGCCCAGAAATCGAGCGTGGGCGAGCCGCCGAGCAGCATGGGCAAGCTGCGCCACGCGACGCGCGGGCGGATCTCTCCGAGCGCGGTGCGGACGAGCAGCGCCCCGACGCGCGCGCCGATGGCCGCGTGGTCGCGGTGAGGATTGGTCCGGTATCCCTGGACGATCTGGGCGCGCTCGACGAGGCCGCGCGTGACGTTGCCGTGCAGGTCGAGGCTCACGCCGAGGGGCACGTCCCCGCCGACGACGGCCCGGATCCGTCTCAAGATCTCGCTCTCCGGCCCCTCCGATTCCGGGAGCGGCAGATCGACGACGCCCATCGCCCCGTGGAGCGCGAGGTAGATCCCGTCGAGCGGGCCCGCGGCCCGCAGCGCGTCGGTCATGCGCTCGACGAGCTCGTCGAAGCAGGCCCGGGTGAGCGGGCCCGAAGGCACGGCCCACGCGGAGAGCAGCGGCACCAGCTCCACCCGGACGCCCCGGGCTCCGGCGGCCCCGAGCGCCCCGGCCACGAAGCCCGAGAGTTCGGCGTTGCGCGCGAAGCCCGGCGCCTCGGTTCCGAGCCAGCGGCACCGCGCGGCGAGGTCGTCGCCCTCGTAAAGGTGCGTCTGTCGGAAGTCGGCGCTCGTCGTCTTCACCGGCGAGAACGCGTTCGTCTCCTGGTTGATGCGGCCATATGCGAGCCGCAGCACGCGGGTCGGTGCGGCGTCCGCTTGCGGTCTCACCCGGCGGTGCGCGTCGCGCGCGGCCTCGCCGACTTCGCGGCCCAGGCGTCGACCGACAGAACGCACGAGCCGTGCGAGGGTCGATGCATCGATGGCGCCCCCGGCGCCGAGGCCGTCGATGAAGCTCATTCGCCGGTCCTGGGGGTGGTCCCGTGCGTCCAGCCGACGAACACCCCGTCGCGCAGCTCGAGCAGCCGGGTCGCGGCCCTGGCCCGGCGGGCGGTCGAGAGCCCGGCGCTCGCACCGGCGGTCGCGGCCTCGTGGTCGGCGGTGAGCCAGCGCGCCACCTCGTCGCGGCTCGTCGCACCCGAGACCACCGACTGCCGGACGAGCCGGAACGCGTCGTAGGCGTACGCCGAGAAGACGTCCGGCTCCGCCGCGAAGCGGGCGAGGTAGCCGTCGGTGAACGCGCGCCCCGCGCCCTCCGAGGTCGGCGCGTGGAAGGGCACGCTGAAGAGCGCCCCTTGCAGATACCGTCCGGCGGAGCGGGCGAGCCCCGCGTCGAACCCGACGCTCGGCACCAGGAACGTGACGGCCCGGCCGCGCACCGGTCCGCCTCCGACCGGCAGCGTGCTCCACAGGCCGGCCGCCGCGAGCGCCGGGGCGACGAGCGCGAGCGCGCGGGCCGAGTCGGGCAGCAACACGGCGTCGGCGCCGCCGGCCGAGAGGCGCGCCACCATGGGGCCGAGGTTGGTCGTGCCGGGCGGGTAGCCCACGGCCGCCGCGACCTCGGCCCCTTCCTCCCGGGCCACGCGCTCGAGCAGCGCGCGCAGGGTCTCGCCGTAGCCGTTCTGAGGGTGCAGCGCGGCGAAGCGCCGGGCGCCGCGGGCGCGCGCGGCCCGGACGAGCTGGCGCACCTCGCCCTCGGCGGTCGGGAAGAGCTGGAACGCGAGCGGCCCGACCGACTCGAGGTCCGCGGAGGGGGAGAGCGCGATGAGCGGCACCCCGAGCTGCTGCGCGCGCCGCGCGGCGGCGACCGCCGACGGACCGTCGAGGGGCCCGACGATCGCGATCACCCGGTGCGTCGAGATGAGCTCCTCGACGGCGGCGACGGCCCGCGCGGGATCGCCCCCATCGTCGCGAAACACGAGCTGCGGGGCGTCGGCGGCCGGGGCGCCGGCGGTGGGGGTGCCGGCGGCGAGCATGAGGCCGCGCAGGGCGCGCTGACCGACGTCGCGGCCGCGCCCGGAGAGGGGAAGGATCGCGCCGATCGCCCGCGGGTCGGCGGTGGCGATCCGGTCGGCCCGCAGCACCAGCGAGGCGAGCTCGTCCCCGAGCTCCACGTGCCGCGCATGCAGCGCCTCGGCGATGGCCCGCACCCGCGCGACGTCCCCGGCCTCGTGGGCGGCGCGGAGCGCCCGCAGGGCCACCCGGGCCCACGCCGCGCCGTCGCGGTCGAGGCGGTCGAACGCCACCGCGAGCTGCTCGACGGAGAGCTCGTGGTCCGCGAGGGCGGTGATCCGCGCGCGGGCCTCGGCCGCGTCGGCTTCGGCGGAGGCGGCCTCGGTGTCGGTGGGGGTCCCGGTCCCCGAGGACCCGCGCGCGCGCTCGACGAGGGCAACCACGGAGTCGAGGGCGCCGAGGGCCGCGACCGGGTCGCCGACCGCGAGGAACGCGGCCGAGAGCGTCCGCAGCAGCAGGCGCTCCTCCGCCGCATCGACCTGACGGCCGACGAGCGGGCTCAGCGCGGCGATGGCCTCGGCGTGGCGGCCGCCGAGGTGCAGGGCCACGCACCGGTAGAGGCCCGCCCGCTCGACGACGACCTCGTCGGCGCAGGCGGCGGCCCGGGCGAGGCTCTCGAGCGCGCCCTCGACGTCCCCCGAGGCGAGGAGAAGTCGGCCGAGACCCAGCGCGGCGAGAGGGGCCGTCGCGTCGTCGGGGTGGGTCACGAGGAATGCCCGGTAGAGGGTCTCGGCGTCGCGGGCGCGTCCCTCGTCCGCGGCGCGGTCGGCGGCGCGGAGATCGGCCTCCGCGTCCGCGTCGTCGGTGGTCAGGGCGGGGGTGGTGTGGACCCCGGCCGGGCCTCCCCCACGCGGGCAGCCCACGGAGACCGCGCCGAGCAGCGCGACCAGCCAGAGCGTGGCCGTCCGGGGGACGGGGGCCAGGCGCAGGGACACGCCGGCGAAGGGGTGCCAGGGCGTGCCGAGGTCCATGGAGGTCATCGTGCGGCCGAAGGTGCGGGGGGGCGCGTCGTCGGGCCGGTGCGGGGGTCGGAATCGGGTCGTCGCGTGCACCGGGGCATCAGTCGTACCTCTCGCTGTGGATGTTCCGACGGTCGACCCCGAGCGTTTCTTTCAAGAGCCGGCGCACGTCGAGCACCATGGACGAAAGACCGCACACGTACACGTGGGCCCCGGGGGTGGCGGCGAGCCGCGCGGGCAGATGCGCCTGGACGTGGCCGCGTGGGCCCGTCCACGCCGCGCCCGGGCGGGAGAGCGTCGTCACGACCTGCAGGCGAGGGAAGGCGACGGCCACGCGCGCGAGCTCGTCGGCCCAGAGCCGGTCGTCCTCGGTGCGGCCTCCGAAGAGCAGCGTCTGGGGCGGGCCCTCGCCCCGGGCGAGCTCCTCCTGGAGCATCGCCCGCAGCGGCGCGAGCCCCGTGCCGGTGCCCACGTAGAGCGCGGGCATCGCGCGCTCGGCCTCGGTGCGGACGAAGAGGCCGTTGGGCCCGAGCGAGTCGACGCGCGTTCCGGGCTCCATGCGGTGCAGCGCCTCGGAGCCGGGCCCGCCCTCCACGCGGGTCACCGCGAGCGTCACGCGGCCCGGGTCCTGCGGATCGAAGGCGTCGGCGATCGAGTAGTCGCGCTCGAGTCCGTCCGCCAAGAACAGCTTGACCCACTGGCCGGCGAGCCGGTCGAAGGGCGCGCCGTCATCGGTGTCGAAGGTCAGCTCCCGCACCGACGGCGAGAGCCGCCGCGCCGCACGCAGCACCAGCGTTCGACGGACCGCGGGGAGGCGTCTCATCGGGCGGTGCTCAACGGGCGCCGTCGTCCGAAGGGGCGGCGGCTTCGCCCTCGGCGCGGGCCGCGGGAGGCGGCGTCAGGAGCTGCGCAGCGGCGGCCCGGACGGCGGGCATCGTCATCGGAGAGCCCGCGATCTCGGTCAGGAGCGTGTGGGCGGAGGGGCCCTCGAGCAGGACCAGCGCGGCCATGCACGCGGTGAGCGCGTCGGCGAGCGGACCCTCGGGGGATTCGGCGTGGTGCAGGCGCACGAACGCCTCGAGCGGCTCGACCGCGGCCGGTTCGCCGAGCGCGCCGAGCGCCGCGGCGAGCGGGGCGAGATCGGCGGTCGGCGTGGCGGGATCCCGCAGGTGCGCGATCAGCGCCGGCACGGCTTCGCGCAGGCCCGCGGCGGCCACGGCCTGCGCGAGCGGTCCGACCGGCGGGGCGGTCGTGCCGGTGAGGTGTCCCGCGTGCCGGCCGAGGGCGGTCAGGGCGTGCTCGAGCCCGTTGCGCCGCTGCGACAGGGCCTCGCATCCCGCGGCGCGCAGCGCGGGCGGAAGCGCGCGGTCCTCGCAGAGCGCGAGCACCCGCGCGGTGACGTCGGGCGCGGGCGACGCGGCGAGCAAGCGGGCCGCGAACGCGCGGGCCGGGACCAACCGCGCGTCGGTGTCCTGGGTCGCTGCGAGCAGCTGGTCGCCGAGGGACGTCGTCTCGGTCGGCGCGAGGGCGGGCAGCGCCACGCCCTGGAGGCTCGCCCAGGTGGCGCCGAGGCCGACGTCGGCGTGGCCCACCGTGCGGCCGTCCTCGCGGGAGAGCGCGTGCAGAGCGCCCGCCTCGTCGAGCACCACGACGGTGTCGGCGGTGACGGCCGCGCCGACGACGTCGGCGGGGAGGGTGGCGACCCAGCGCGCGCGCGCGCCGGAGGGCTCGAGCGCGAAGAGGGCGCGGTAGAACACGAGGTACATCGTGTCCCCGTCGAGCCTCGGCCCGCGTCCCTCGCGCGCCCCGGCCCACGCGAGCTGCACGTGGTGCGCGGCGCTGGAGGCCGACGGAGGCGGCTGGTACGCGTCCCGGAACAGCGCGGGCGACCCGGGCAGCGCGTCGGTGCCCGGCATCAGCCACGAGGTCTCGGCCGCGGACGCGCCGTCGGCCGGTCCGCCCGCGTCGCGGGCCAGCGCGGCGTCGCGGGCCAGCGAGGCGTCGAGGGCCGCGAGGCCCCGCTGCCCGAACAGGATGCGCCCGCCGACCGCGCGGGCGTGTCCGACCACGCCCCGCCCGAAGTGGACCCGCGCGCGCTCGCGCCCCGTCGCCGCATCGAGGAGCGAGAGGTTCTGCTGGGCCCACGGCAGCGCGACGATCCCTCCGTGGAGCGCCGGCTCCCCCACGGCTTGATCGACCGCGAGGGACCACGCGACGGCGCCGTTCCGGAGCAGGACCACCCGCGACAGCGCCCCGACCCCGCCGCCGGTCGACAGGGTGAGCACGCTCAGCCCGCCCTCGCCGTCGGCTCCGCGGAGCGTGAGCCCGTCGGTCTCGACGCGCGCGGCGACCCCTCCGTCGGCGAGCCTCCGGACCACGAGGCTCCCGGCCTCCTGCGACACCACGACGTCGCCTGCGACGCGCGGCGCGACCTCGGGCGCGGCCTCGACGGCCCAGCGGACCGAGCCGGTGCGCGCGTCCCACGCCCAGAGCCGCACGGGCGCCGGACTCACGCCGACGACGACCGCGCCCTCCTCGCGCGGAGCCGCCGCCTCGAGCTCGGCCGTGAGAGCTTCGAGCTCGGCGCGCCGCGCCTCGGGAAACGCGGGAGAGAGCCCTCCTGCGCCACCGCAGGCCGCGAGCCCGAGCGCGGCGGCGAGGGTCGCCGCGGCCCGTCGTGCGTGGGGAAGAGCTTGCCTCATCGGACGATCCTCTCGAGGGCGTCCTGCGCCGCGCGCCGGACCGGATCGCTCGACGGCACCCCCATCGAGGCGACGGCGTCCTCGAGGAAGGCGCGCGCCTCCGGCGTCGCGAGCTCGGCCATCCTGGAGACGACCTCGAGGCGGGCCCGGGCCGGGAGGTCGCGCCGTGCGAGCACCTCTCCGAGCGCGGCGCGCATGGTGCCGAACGGAACCCGACCGAGACGCGAGAGCAGCGCGGGCACCTCCGAGGGGCCGACCGTGCGACCGAGCGCGGGTCCGGCCTCGGGCACGTCGCGGTCGAGCGCGAGCAGGAGAGAATCGACGGCGCCCGCGAGACCGAGCTCGCCGAGGGCGCTCGCGGCCGCGCCCCGCACGCCCGGATCGAGGTCGGAGAGCGCCGCGACGAGGACGCGCTCGGCGCCCCGCGGGCGGCATGCGGCGATGGCTTGCGCCGCGTGGGTGCGCACGGCGGGCCGCCGATGCGCGGCGAGCTCGAAGAGCACCGGACCCGCCTCGGGGCGCCCGAGCACCGTCAGGGTGTCGATGGCGGCGTCGAGCAGGTCGGGCGGGAGGCCTCGGCGGATGCGCGCCGCGAGCGGGTCCACGCCGCGGGGGCTGCCGAGCATGCCGAGCCCCTCGATGCCCATCCGCACGTCGTCCGGCGTCTCGGCGTCGAGCTTCGCGAGGGCCTCGTCGAGGCCGAGCGACTGGGCCTCGGCGTGGGCGGTGAACGACGACACCGCCGCCACGGAGACCGCCGTGACGGAGACCGCCGTCACGGAGACCGCGGCGCCGAGCGTCAGCGAGCGCAGGGCACGGGCAGCGCGTCGGACCATGGGCGAGGCGTATTGCATCCAGGACTCCGGCCGCAGATGTACGGGGCGACCCCCGCCGAAGGCAAGCCGCGCGCTGGGCACGCCGTGGCATCCTCGGCCGATGAACCCATCCCGTCGAGATCGCCCTGCGTCCGTCCGGCTCGTGCTGGTGATGGTGGGCCTGCCTGCCCGCGGCAAGACGCACATCGCGCGGCGCGTGTCTCGCTACCTGTCGTGGCTCGGATACCGCACCCGGGTCTTCAACGTCGGCAACTACCGGAGGCAGCGGGTCGGCTCCCAGAAGGACCACACGTTCTTCGATCCCCGCAATCCCGAGGGGAGCTCGGCGCGCCGGGAGGTCGCGATGGCGGCGCTCGCCGACATGCTCGCGTGGTACGCGAACGGGGGCGAGGTCGGGCTCTACGACGCGACGAACTCCAGCCTCGAGCGGAGGCGCCTGGTCGCCGATCGATGCCGCGCCGAGGGCCTCGAGGTCGTGTTCGTCGAGTCGATCTGCGAGGACGAGGAGGTCATCGCCTCGAACATCCGGCAGACCAAGCTGCACATGCCGGATTACGCGGGCATGGACCCCGAGGAGGCGGTCGAGGATTTCCAGGCCCGCATCGGCCACTACGAGTCGGTGTACGAGACGGTGGGCGAGGACGAGGGCGCGTGCGTCAAGCTCATCGACGTCGGCCGCAAGCTCGTGGCGAACCGCATCAGCGGCTACTTGCCGTCGCGGCTCGTGTACTTCCTGATGAACATCCACCCGATCCCGCGGCCCATCTACCTCACGCGCCACGGCGAGAGCATGCACAACACCGAGGGGCGCATCGGCGGCGACTCGGGGCTCAGCCCGGCCGGCTCTCGCTTCTCGCAGAACCTCGCGCGCTTCGTCGAGGGCGAGGTCGGCGAAGGCGAGCTGCGCGTGTGGACGAGCACGCTGCGCCGGACGCTCGAGTCGGCCCGGCCGCTCGGCCGCACGCCGGTCGAGTGGCGCGCCCTCGACGAGATCCACGCCGGGGACTGCGACGGGATGACGTACGAGCAGATCCGGGACGACATGCCGACGGCGTTCGCCGCCCGCGCGGACGACAAGTTCGACTACCGCTACCCGCGCGGCGAGAGCTACCGCGACGTGATCCGCCGCCTCGAGCCGGTCATCGTCGAACTCGAGCGGGAGCGGGCGCCGGTGCTGATCGTGGCGCACCAGGCGGTGCTCCGCGCGCTCTACGCCTACTTGATGGACAAGCCGCCGCGCGACTGCCCGCACCTGCCGATGCCGCTGCACACCGTGCTGAAGTTGACCCCGACGACGTACGGCTGCTCGGAGGAGCGCTTCGAGCTGGGGCCCGTCACGGGGGGCAAGGACTCGCCGGCCTGAGCCGACGCGGACCCCGCGCTCAGTCCTCGGCCGGGGCGTCCGGCGCGTTGGACGGTGCGGGCCAGAGCCCCGCGAGCGCGTCGACCGAAAGCATCGCGGCGCGCCGGAGGTCCGGCCTCGCGGTCTCGTCGGCGCCGAGCGACGCGAGGGAGGCGCGGGCCTCGTCGAGCGCGGAGGGCGCGACC